>NZ_CP049057.1:300000-382500 GCF_011044175.1 Rasiella rasia | reverse complement strand
TTGGCGGATGGTCCCGCCGGATTCATACAGGGTTTCACGTGCCCCGCACTACTCAGGATACCACTATCTTAACTTCCTTTACCTATACCGGGCTATCACCGTCTATGGCCACGCTTTCCAACGTGTTCTAGTTCATCGAGTCTCAAATGTTGTGGTCCTACAACCCCTAACCTGCCGTAACAGATTAGGTTTGGGCTATTGCGCGTTCGCTCGCCGCTACTAGCGCAATCACTTTTGTTTTCTCTTCCTCCGGGTACTTAGATGTTTCAGTTCCCCGGGTTCGCCTCCTTGCGGATAACTATTCTTCAAATAGCTGGGTTGCCCCATTCGGAAATCTGCGGATCAATTTGTATGTGCCAATCCCCACAGCTTATCGCAGCTTATCACGTCCTTCATCGCCTCTGAGAGCCTAGGCATTCCCCATACGCCCTTACTTTGCTTATTGTACTTTTTGCTCTTTAATGAGTATTCATACTCCATATATGGTAAACCATATACAGAGATTTCTTTACTTTAATTATTGCTTTTCTCGTATTCTTTATTCTCAATATGTCAATGAACTGTCTGGAACTCTATATATCATACCGCAAGCTTTATGAAAAATAACTCTTTGGTGTCTCGATACATAAATTATATCCGTGGTGGAGAATATCGGAGTCGAACCGATGACCTCCTGCGTGCAAGGCAGGCGCTCTAGCCAGCTGAGCTAATCCCCCATTTAAAATAGAAATTCCAAAACCTAAAATTCCAAATTCCTAAAAAGATGGTACCCAACTTCTAAAATTTCCTTTCAATATGTAATGAACGTATTATGTAGTCTCAGGCAGACTCCCTTCGATACAACACTTAACAGTGTCACTCAGGATAAACTTCTCGCCTATCTTCGACTTGTAGTCTCAGGCAGACTCCCTTCGATACAACACTTAACAGTGTCACTCAGGATAAACTTCTCGCCTATCTTCGACTTGTAGTCTCAGGCAGACTCGAACTGCCGACCTCTACATTATCAGTGTAGCGCTCTAACCAGCTGAGCTATGAGACTGTAGCAGTCTATAGTATTAAGTTTTCAGTATTCAGTCTACAGATACTGATACTTAAAGCCTTAGACTTAAAAATTAAAATTGACAACTAAACCAAGAAAAGCACTATCGTTTTGAAAAGCATAAGCTTCTCGTCGTACTCTCTATGTCTGTAAACAGACATTCTCTAGAAAGGAGGTGTTCCAGCCGCACCTTCCGGTACGGCTACCTTGTTACGACTTAGCCCCAGTTACCGGTTTTACCCTAGGCAGCTCCTTGCGGTCACCGACTTCAGGTACTCCCAGCTTCCATGGCTTGACGGGCGGTGTGTACAAGGCCCGGGAACGTATTCACCGGATCATGGCTGATATCCGATTACTAGCGATTCCAGCTTCACGGAGTCGAGTTGCAGACTCCGATCCGAACTGAGACCGGTTTTAAGGATTCGCTCCACCTCACGGTGTGGCTGCCCTCTGTACCGGCCATTGTAGCACGTGTGTAGCCCAGGACGTAAGGGCCGTGATGATTTGACGTCATCCCCACCTTCCTCACAGTTTGCACTGGCAGTCTTGTTAGAGTTCCCGACTTGAATCGCTGGCAACTAACAACAGGGGTTGCGCTCGTTATAGGACTTAACCTGACACCTCACGGCACGAGCTGACGACAACCATGCAGCACCTTGTAATGTGTCCGAAGAAAAAGGTGTTTCCACCCCTGTCACAATACATTTAAGCCCTGGTAAGGTTCCTCGCGTATCATCGAATTAAACCACATGCTCCACCGCTTGTGCGGGCCCCCGTCAATTCCTTTGAGTTTCATTCTTGCGAACGTACTCCCCAGGTGGGATACTTATCACTTTCGCTTAGCCACTCAATCCGAAGATCGAACAGCTAGTATCCATCGTTTACGGCGTGGACTACCAGGGTATCTAATCCTGTTCGCTCCCCACGCTTTCGTCCCTCAGCGTCAATATATTGTTAGTGATCTGCCTTCGCAATCGGTATTCTAAGTAATATCTATGCATTTCACCGCTACACTACTTATTCTAACCACTTCACAATAATTCAAGACAACCAGTATCAATGGCAATTCTATGGTTGAGCCACAGACTTTCACCACTGACTGAGCTGCCCGCCTACGGACCCTTTAAACCCAATGATTCCGGATAACGCTCGGACCCTCCGTATTACCGCGGCTGCTGGCACGGAGTTAGCCGGTCCTTATTCTTATGGTACCGTCAAGCTCTCACACGTGAGAGTGTTTCTTCCCATATAAAAGCAGTTTACAACCCATAGGGCAGTCTTCCTGCACGCGGCATGGCTGGATCAGGGTTGCCCCCATTGTCCAATATTCCTCACTGCTGCCTCCCGTAGGAGTCTGGTCCGTGTCTCAGTACCAGTGTGGGGGATCCCCCTCTCAGGGCCCCTACCTATCGTAGTCTTGGTAAGCCGTTACCTTACCAACAAACTAATAGGACGCATACTCATCTCTTACCGTAACCTTTAATCATAAATACGATGCCGTAATATGATACTATGTGATATTAATCCAAATTTCTCTGGGCTATCCCACAGTAAGAGGTAGATTGTATACGCGTTACGCACCCGTGCGCCGGTCGTCGGCAGAAGCAAGCTTCCCCGTTACCCCTCGACTTGCATGTGTTAGGCCTGCCGCTAGCGTTCATCCTGAGCCAGGATCAAACTCTTCATCGTGAAATCTTAAATAAAATCTCGTATAACAAAAAGCTTAAATCTCAAAAAATTCTCAGGTACTATTTCTTAGTTTAGTTTTTCGATATGATAAAAAATCGTTTCCAATTTAATACCATACGCTGTCAATTTCAATATATCAATGAACTTCTAATTCTATCTTTTAACGCTACTCCGAAACTCGTGTTTCTAATTCACTCATCCGTTTTGCGGGTGCAAATATACAACCTTTTTATAACCCTGCAAGAATTATAATAATTTTATTTCAAAAAAAATCAAGACCGTAGTATTACTCCAAATCACTCATCCAAATCTCTCCTTCAAAGCGGGTGCAAATATACAATCAGAAATTTCAATCCACCAAACTAAAAGCAATAAAAAACAAGATTGAGTTATTAACAATTGTTAATTGTCTGAATACTAATTTACTTGCAACAAAAATAATTTGTGTTAGTGATTGAAGCGGCATCCTTTTGGATCTGTATTACATCTTATTTCTAAACCCAATTACGCCCCCTAGCCCTTTTAGGCTTCGTCTATCCTATCCAAAAGATATAGCTGAAAGCACGACCACAATAAGCAATTAGGGATACAAATTGCTTGTTGTGGGAACACCCAAACAAACAACAATGACTTTTACTTCCTTAATTAGACTTGGCATTCCAATGCGCAGTAAGGTCTAGGTAGTCGATTTCGAATGCGGGTTTTTGTCGCTCTAATTTATTAGCCTGAAATGAGCGTTCCAATACATCTTCTATAAGGTAGTCTTCTTTTACATCAAAAGGACGGTACTCTTCTTTTATTGAGATGTCGAAAAGTTTGGCAGTTGTGTTGTACCAAAAGGCGCGCCAACCCGTTCGCAACTCTTTTACTAGATCGAATGCCGTACGCCCAGTTTGCCTGTGAATGAGTTTCACCAAAATCTGACCTTCGGTACGCGTTAGCTTTTTAAGTTTTTCTGAAAACTCCTCTTCGATATATTTCTGGATACGCTTTGTATATTTTTTACGGTCGCGCTTTTTATCGATTGTCTTTAAACGCTCGGTCATTGTAGTTAATCGCTCTGAAGCCAATTTAGCATAAGGATATACTTTTCTGGTCTTTCTGCGTAAGATTAAATAGCGGCGTCTATCTTCTTTCGAATTAAACTCTAACTTATTTAAAAGCACAACCTCTTCTAAATCGATATACTCTCTTGGAATACTGTCACCATCTATAATATAATAGAAGGTTGTCAAGCTATCCTGCTCTTGTTTTATTTCTTCTACGGTTTGAGCTTCAGCAAAAACTGCAGTAAATAGTAGTATATATAGGTATGTAAATATCTTCACCTCTTACTTTTAATCAACCAACAACTAAAACTGTTCCAAAATTAAAAAATTGTAGCAGGTTCCTGATGAATTAATCCTTAATTTTGAATTTAAACGTATAACTAATTCTTTTGGCATTATGGCGAAGTCTATTTTAAACAAAAAGTCACTAACATTTCTAGAAAACTATTTAAACAATGCCGCCCCTACCGGATATGAATGGGACGGACAAAAGCTTTGGATGGAGTATCTAAAACCTTACGTTGACGAGTTTATAACCGACACCTATGGTACTGCAGTTGCTGTTATTAATCCGAAGGCAAAATACAAAGTGGTTATTGAAGGGCATGCAGACGAAATTTCTTGGTATGTAAACTATATTAGTGATAATGGATTATTATACGTGATTAGAAATGGAGGAAGTGACCATCAAATTGCACCTTCAAAAATTGTAAATATTCACACTAAAAACGGAATTAAAAAGGGGGTCTTTGGATGGCCAGCAATTCATACCAGAAGTAAGGCTAAAGAAGAAGCTCCAAAACCAGACAATATTTTTATAGATGTTGGAGCCAAAGACAAAGAGGAAGTAGAAAAGATGGGAATTCATGTAGGCTGTGTTATTACGTATCCAGACACCTTTCACGTTTTAAATGAAGATAAGTTTGTGTGCAGGGCTTTAGATAATAGAATGGGTGGTTTTATGATTGCTGAAGTGGCTCGTTTGTTAAAAGAGAATAAGAAAAAATTGCCTTTTGGTCTTTATATCACTAATTCGGTACAAGAAGAAATTGGACTTAGAGGCGCGCAAATGATAGCAGAACGAATTCAGCCTAACGTGGCAATCGTTACCGACGTAACCCACGATACTACCACACCAATGATTGACCAAAAGAAGCAAGGGGCCGCTAAAATTGGTGCTGGTCCGGTGATTGCTTACGCCCCAGCCGTACAGCAAAAATTACGTGATTTAATTACTGATACTGCAGAAAAGAACAAAATACCTTTTCAAAGAGCAGCCCTTTCGCGTGCAACAGGTACAGATACAGATGCATTTGCCTATAGCGGAAGCGGAGTAGCCAGCGCATTAATCTCTTTACCGCTTCGATATATGCACACCACTGTAGAGATGGTGCATAGAGAAGACGTAGAAAATGTCATCAAACTTATATACGAGTCGTTGTTGCAGCTTAAAAGCGGTGAAACATTTAGTTATTTCGAATAACTCTCGCGGCAACTTGATTGGCTAATGGGCTATTTAATTATAGTCTACACACTTTAGTATCTTTGGTGCAAAATTCTAAGAGTGCTATTCAATTCATTTGATTTTGGGTTTTTCCTCGTCATTGCCTATTCATTGTATTGGCTCTTGGGAAGCAGGCAGCGTATTGCACAAAATGTTTTGTTGTTGCTTGCAAGTTATCTATTCTACGGTCTATGGGATTGGCGCTTTTTAGGATTGCTTTTTGCTAGTTCTTGCATCGATTATTTTGCTGGGCGAGCCATTGGTAATTCTTCAAAAAAATCACATCGCAAGTTCTGGCTCTACACCAGTGTGCTCTGGAACTTGGGCGTATTAGTGACGTTTAAATATTTCAACTTTTTTATAGACGGTTTTCATGCCTTATTTACTTCGGAAAGCGTCGCAACTTCTTATAGTATCTGGAATGTGGTCATACCGCTAGGCTTGAGTTTTTACACCTTTCAGACGATGAGCTACACCATAGACGTGTACCGAAATAGAATAAAACCAACTAAAAACATTCTTGAATTCTTATGTTTCGTAAGTTTCTTTCCGCAGTTGGTAGCAGGACCTATAGAACGAGCTAAGTTTTTACTTCCACAGTTTCAAATTGAAAGAAAATTTAATTTACAACAGTCTAAAGAAGGTCTACGGCAAATTTTATGGGGATTGTTTAAAAAAGTCTTGGTGGCCGACAAACTTGGAATTGCCGTAACCATGGCTTTTAACAACCCTGAGCAATATGGAAGCCTTACGTTGGCTTTTGCGGCTGCCTTGTTTTCGTTTCAGGTCTATTGCGACTTTTCTGGCTACACAGACATTGCCGTTGGTACGGCTAAACTCTTTGGCTTTAAGCTACACAACAATTTCAACATTCCATATCTCGCCAAATCAATTACAGAATTTTGGCAACGTTGGCACATTACACTCACGAAATGGTTTACAGATTATGTCTATATTCCCTTTGTAAAAAGTTTTAAACGCATTACCGTAAGGGTGCGGGTTATTGGGCTTTTATTAACTATGTTTTTGGTAGGATTATGGCACGGTGCAAATTGGACCTTTACTGTATTTGGTTTATATAACGGAGTTATTCTTGTGGTAGAACGCATACCTTTCTTCGGAAGAAAAAATACTTTGGTAAAATGGTTACCCAATAGAACAAGACTTTTTAGTTTGTTTTATTTCTTTACCCTTACCTCTATTTCTAGTGTTTTTTTTCGCGCGGAAAGTTTAGACCATGCGTGGTATATCCTAAAACGGATACTTAGCTTTACAGATGCTACGACACTATCGTCACTCATTGGTATAAAACTAGGATATCTTGCCATATTGATTGTTGCCGAAGTGATAACAAAAACCAAAGCATACCCCCTAGCGCAGTTAGAAGCCTATCTACCGAGGGCAGCACGCTGGACAATATATTATATCCTTATCATATTAATTGTTCGTTATGCCGAACCTAAAGAAGCCTTTATATATTTTCAGTTTTAATGCAACGTAAATTTGTAACATATCTGCTCCTTTTCTTTACACCCGTAGTTATTGCGTACTGCGTGATAGAATATTATACGTTACAGCTTCCTATGAGTTTTAAGGCGATTTCTACCTATATGCATAAAGACGCAGATAAATTTGAAGTATTAGTTTTAGGATCGTCGCAGATGAAGGGAGGAATTAATCCAGAATACATTTCGCAACCCACCTTAAATCTAGCAGGAGGCAATCAGCACCACGATACAGATTTCAAAATTTTGAAACAATTACTTGATAGTTTTCCTGCACTTAAAACGGTTGTACTCGAAACCTCTTACAGCCATTTTGAACTACCTCATAATGGAAAGCAATTTTATAAGAATAATGCATATTTAAAGTATTATGGTGTTAATACTTTTGAGCGACAAACTTATTTTAAAGACAAACTTATTTTTCTATCAAATCCGAAGTTGTTTTCAGAGAGAATATTAGACAATTACAGTAATAATGGCAGAAAATACGGCTTTAATACTTATGGGTATGACACACTAAATTACCCTGGGCTTTTTGAAGACCTCCAGTATAATGAAGCAAAAATTTCAGAAAAGAAAGTATTTAAGATTAATAAAACCCCGAATACGGAACTATTTGCAACAAACACAGCGCTCTTCTTTGATATGCTCGAATTTTTGGAAAGTAAGAACCTGAATATCATATTGTGTGAAGCCCCCATGTATAAAACCTACCTGCCACAACGGGTTCCTGAAATTTTATACAGACGCGATAGTATTATTATGGTGGCAAAACTGCGTTTTAAGAACCTAACAGTAGTAGCGCTAGAAACTGATACAATTAATTACAGCGCACGTGATTATTGGAACCAAAGCCATTTAAATCCGAAGGGGGGAGAAAAATTCTCAAAACAATTAGATTCAGTTTTAAGACAGCATACCCCCTAACCTATTCTTTATTTTTTAGTTTGGCAAAATAATTTCTAGCTTCTTTTATCACCTTTGGTGCAAGAATAATAGTTGCCAGCATGGTAGGAATTGCCATTAGCGCAAAAAATGTATCAATAAGATTAATCATCATGCTAAGAGAGGTAGTCGCTCCTAGTATGATACTGGCAATGTAAAAATAATTGTAAACACCTTTATTGTTGGCTCCAAATAAGAAAGACATACATTTTGTACCGTAGTAAGAGTATGAAAATAGTGAGGAGATACTAAAAACAGCAATACACAATAACAATGCATATTTTCCGTATTGTGGAATGGTTTCTGTAAATGCGGTAGCAGTAAGGGTCACACCATTTGAATCGCTAGACTGCCACACACCCGTTACTAAAATCGCCAATGCGGTTAGCGTACAAACAATTAGCGTATCTATAGCTGGACCTAGCATGGCAACTAGTCCTTCTCGTATAGGTTCGTTTGTTTTTGCTGCTCCATGTGCCATAGGCGCTGTACCAATACCTGCTTCGTTAGAAAATGCTCCACGACGAATACCCAATAAAATAAGCCCTCCTACTATACCTCCAAGAAATGCATCCCCTTTATAGAAGGAAGCAGAAAAAGCATCGGTGAAAATTAGCGCTAGGTATCTAGGAATTTCGGTATAATGAACGCCTAAGATGTAAACTACCATCACAAAGTACAACAAAACCATAGCCGGGACTAATCGAGATGTGGTTTTACTTATACGCGAGAGACCGCCCAACACTACAATGGCTGTTATGGTAGCAAGTATTACACCTATAATAATATTTGTGTATGTACCATGGTATAGATTTGCTGGCTTTAACAAGAGATCGTTAACAGCTTGGGTGAGCTGATTTACATTAAACACAGGCAAAGCTCCAACGAGTCCAGCGACACTAAAAAACGCCGCCAAAGGCATCCAGTTTTTACCGAGGCCTTCTGTTATAAAATACATGGGGCCACCTTGAATTTCACCATTGGTATCTTTACCACGATACATTACAGACAAACTAGCGGTAAAAAATTTTGTAGACATACCAATAACCGCACTTACCCACATCCAGAATACGGCTCCTGGGCCACCAATTGCAATGGCTACGGCAACGCCAGAAATATTCCCCATACCAACGGTAGCCGATAACGCAGTGGTTAATGCTTGAAAGTGACTAATTTCGCCAACATCGTTTGTATCATCGTATTTACCGCGAAGTACCGCGAGCGCATGACCTAAATATCTAAACGGAAGAAAGCGTATTCTAAAAATAAGATAGAGTCCGCCACCCATCAATAAAATTAACAACGGAAGTCCCCAAGCCAACGAGGCCATTTTCGCGAAAAGTGTATCAATAATTTGCAATGGTGATTGTATTTGGTTGTACGAATGTAGTTTTAAATTTTTAAAATTACCGAAGAAATTGTTTCTTGCAGTTCCATGAGAAAACTAACAACCACACTATTTCTTCTCGCAAGCATTTCGATTTGGGCGCAAAATACGCCTAAGAATTTTGACTTTAGTAATTTTATTACTCCAGAATTTCTAGTCGGAACTACTGCAGCGAGCAATACCGATTTCCCTGAATCTTCGTCAACTTTAGGACTCTATGTGAACTTTGGAAAGTTTCAGCAAAACAATACACAAGAATGGGCCTACCGTCTTGGATTTCCTAAAACAGGAATTGCTTTTGGGGTTGTAGACTATGGCAATACTGAATTTTTAGGACAAGCCTATACCCTACTTCCTAATGTTGAGTTTAATATTTTAGGTCGAACGCGTAGAAATTTCACTATGAATGTGGGGCTTGGAACTTCTTATTTCAACAAAAAGTTTGATGAAGTTGAAAATCCCTTAAATCAAGCTGTATCTACCAATTTTACATGGACATTTCGATTATTTTTTCATTATAAATTATATGAATCTGAAAGCATACAATGGCGATTGGGAGGAGGGTATTTGCACCACTCTAACGGACATACACGTTTGCCTAATAATGGGTATAATTCATTAATAGGAAGTGTCTCTGCACTCATTGGCACAAAAAACAGGACGGTTACAGAATTAGATGATTCTCAAGAGCGCGAAAAAACTTCGGCATACTATATTTCTCCGCGTTTTAGCTTGGGAAGCAACACGCTTTCTCTAATCTATAATGACAAGAAAGCGGTGTATACGGTGGCTATTTCCGCAGGAAAACAAATTAATAAGACCTTTAAATATGGGGTTGGAATAAGTTATAGGTATTACGAACACTACTACGATTATATTATAGACAACGAATCGTTAGTGCAACCAGGTAGAGAGTTTGAAGACTTTACAGACAATCCAACATGGTCTGCATCTAATATTACCTTGTTTGCCGAAGGAGAGCTACTGTTAAACCATGTTGGACTTACCTTTATGATTGGCGGTAATATTCATAAACCTGGATACGATATAGATTGGCGTATCAATCAAGGGTGGGATAATACACCTCGCGATATTCCAGAAAATTGGATGTTGGGAGAATACAATTCTAAGTACAAACTTAAAAAAGCCATCGCTACTCGATTAGGATTGCGCTATTATCTGTTTGGCAATGAAACCAATCCAACACATAATTTGTTTGCAGGAGTATCACTAAATGCTAATTTGGGACAAGCAGATTTTACAGCGTTTTCTGTGGGGTATGTCTATCTACTTCCGAAAAAATAAAAGCCTCTTCTTATGAGAAGAGGCCTTTACCTTTTATGAAAAAAAAATCTGCTATTCTACTAGCATTCTCTTCGTATCTACTCGCTCACCATCTACGTATAGTGTATAGAAATACATTGCAGATTGAAGCGTTGATTTATTAAACTCAATAGTTCCTTCACCAAACTCTCTAATCGCAATGTTAGAAAGCACTTTACCTTCTGTAGTTGTGATTAAGAGGTTAGCTCTTGAATGCTCAAAAGGAATGTAGTAACCAATAGATGTTGTATTACCGAAAGGATTAGGAACATTCTGGTATAGGTATGCTCTACCGCCCGTATTAGGATCGAAATCTGGAGCATCTAACGTTTTACAAGCACAATCTTCAAGTGCTTCTACTCGATCTATTAAGTCGTCTATAAGCGCTTGTTGTGCAGCTGCATTTGCCAACAAAGCATCAATCTGAGCTTGTTGTGCCGCATTTTCATCTTCTAACGGCTGAATTAATGGTGCTAAACTAACGTTTACAACATTTCCATCTTCGATTGCTAAACTCAAAATTTCGTTAGTTAATAAGAAATTACCTAACGTCTGGTCGTCTGTACCAGCATTATTTAGAGAAGACAAATCGATTGTTTGAGAAGCACCTCCAGAAATACCAATGGTTAAGTCTGTTCCTGTGAGACCTGAACCAGCGATATTTTGGTTGTCTGTATTGTCTAAGTATCCTGAAAGGTCTACAGAACCACCATCTTCTAGATTTAATGAATTTCCAGCAATTGACAATTGTTGGTCGTCTGTTCCTGAATCATCTAGCGAAGACAAATCTACAGTTTGCGAAGCACCTCCAGAAATACCAATAGTTAAGTTTGTTCCTGCAAGACCTGAACCAGCGATATTTTGGTTGTCTGTATTGTCTAAGTATCCTGAAAGGTCTACAGAACCACCATCTTCTAGATTTAATGAATTTCCAGCAATTGACAATTGTTGGTCGTCTGTTCCTGAATCATCTAGTGAAGATAAATCTACAGTTTGCGAAGCACCTCCAGAAATACCAATAGTTAAGTCTGTTCCTGCAAGACCTGAACCAGCGATATTTTGGTTGTCTGTATTGTCTAAGTATCCTGAAAGGTCTACAGAACCACCATCTTCTAGATCTAATGAATTTCCAGCAATTGATAATTGTTGGTCGTCTGTTCCTGAATCATCTAGCGAAGACAAATCTACAGTTTGCGAAGCACCTCCAGAAATACCAATAGTTAAGTCTGTTCCTGCAAGACCTGAACCAGCAATATTTTGGTTGTCTGTATTGTCTAAGTATCCTGAAAGGTCTACAGAACCACCATCTTCTAGATCTAATGAATTTCCAGCAATTGATAATTGTTGGTCATCTGTTCCTGAATCATTTAGCGAAGACAAATCTACAGTTTGCGAAGTACCACCAGAAATTCCGATAGTTAAGTCTGTTCCTGCCAAACCAGAACCAGCAATATTTTGGTTGTCTGTGTTGTCTAGATAGCCTGAAAGGTCTACTTGTTGTGTAGCTGCACCGTCATTTTCTAAAGAGAGTTCTAGGTTGTTTCCGTTTAACTGAAAAACGTCTGCTGTTTGATCGTCTGTATTATCTAAATATCCTGAAAGATCTACTTGTTGCGTTGCAGCTCCATCGTCTTCTAAAGAAAGTTCTAGGTTATTTCCGTTTAGCTGAAAAACGTCAGCTGTTTGGTTGTCTGTATTATCTAAATATCCTGAAAGATCTACCTGCAGCGCAGCAGCGCCATCGTCTTCTAAAGAAAGTTCTAAATTGTTTCCATCAAGTTGAAAAAGGTCTACGGTTTGATCATCTGTTCCAGAACCAAAAGCAACCCAATCCGATCCATCCCAAACATACAATGCATCATCTTCAGTATCAAAAACCATCAATCCTTCATCTGCCAAATCTAATGCTATACCTGACGCTGGGGAAGTTTCCATATTAGTTCGTTGGGCATTGGTAACTCTATTTACAAGTAACCCTTTATTAAAACCCACTAAATCTAAAGAAGCATTAGCATTAGGTGCGTCTGTACCAATACCAACACTTAATGGATTTGTAGCACCCCCTAACACCATAGAATTATCATTTACAGCTGTTGCTGCATTACCAATAGCGACTGCATTTCTACCTTGTACGTTTGCAGCATTACCTATAGCAATATTATTTGTTGGGTCTAACCCACCTGGATCTGTTGAAGAAGCTGTGTATCCAATGACAATTGCGCCATCGTTTTGTGCTACTGTAGTAGAACCAATTGCTACGGCATATTGATTATCAACATTGACTGATCGTCCAATACCAACCACATCATTTTCTGCAATATCAACACGATCACCAATACCTACAGAATAATCTGCTAAGGCTGGCATATTTCCTAAATACCCCATCATAATAGAATTTTGCCCTCTTACATCATGATCTATACCTAAAGAAATAGAATATGGACCGTCTATAAAAGAATTATTACCAAAGCCCATTACATTATTATTACTCGCGGTAATATTATACCCAAAGAACATTGTATTAGATCTATTAGTGTTGTCAAAATCTGCAAGCGATCCCATACCTACATTATATTGTCCTTCTCTATTCGTAAATCCAGCAGAAAATCCTACATACGTATTATGATTTGCATTTGATGTATTATTTGTACGGTTATTATCCCAGCCTGATTGAGCACCGATAAATGTATTATAATCTGCATATTCTGTTGCAACACCAGCAGCTGCCCCTACCATTGTATTATAAATACCATCTCCAATATCGATAGCTGCAGAATCACCAAGACCTGTATTATGATGCCCATCATCTACATCGCTCATAGATTCACTACCCACTCCTGTATTTCTATATCCCACATCGGAAGAAATACCTACTTCGTTTCCTATAAATGTGTTTTTGTAACCAGTAGTGTTACTAAACCCTGCATCTTCACCTATGAAAGTATTTTCATATCCAGTGGTGTTATTTGCTCCAGATTCTTCTCCTACAAAGGTGTTATCATAACCTGTGGTATTATTTTCTCCAGATTCAGCGCCAACAAACGTGTTATCTCCGCCATTAACAGTTAAACGTCCAGCCTCGTATCCAATAAAAGTATTGTCGAAACCTGTAGTATTGGAGTAACCAGCTAAGTACCCAATGGCAGTTAGCTCACTAGTAGTCACACTTCGTCCAGCACTATAACCTAACAAGGTAGTTCTAGACCCTGAGGTTATAAAACTACCCGTACTATCTCCATACATGGTGTTAAAATCTCCAGAAGTAATATTGACACCAGAGCCAGTACCCATAGTTTCGTTAAACGTTTGGGCTTGCACTCCTAGTATAGAAAGCATAAAGATTGTTAAAATAAAATAATGTTTTTTCATAAACTTGAATTTTAATTAGTTAGTTTCTAAATGGTTTGATAAAATTACATTTTAATATTATATATACAAATACGTACTAGTACGTATTTATGCAACACAAGGCAATTGTAGATGTAGTTCATTTGTTTTGAACGTATAGATTAGTTGCGAACTTTACTTAAAAGTGCTTTTTGAACTAATACTACATTTGATGATTTAGCTTGGTCTTCTTTAAGTTTTTTCGTTCTACTATTTAGTATCTTCTTTGCTCGGGTTATAGTAAGTCTAACCTTTTCATCGTTTGTAAATTGTAATGTTGTAAACAGTAGCATATCATTTACTTCAAACATACTATGAAGTATCCCATCAATTAAAATTGCAGTAAATTCAAGTCCTTGATTATCTTTAATTGCATAAAATCCTTTTTCTTGGTCTATTGTAAAGAGCCTATGTGTTAATTGTTCTTTATCTTTTCCATTTAAAAACACTATTGTATACTCAAACTCCCCATCTATATCTGTTTTAGTAAGAGAAAGTTCTGTAGGTATATTTGCCAGAGTTCCTGTATTGTCTGAAACTCTTAAATTTCCGGCGTAATCACCAAAAAATTCGAAAGGAAACGCAATTGGAGTAGGAAACTCTTCATCAATTCTTTTCTTTTTACTTTGTGCTAAAGTTGACATGCTAATTCCTAAAAAAAGAAGCAATAACATATTTAATTTCTTAAATCTCATTGAAACCTATTTAATAAAAAAACTATTTGAATATTTGGCTTGAAAATAATACAGCAGACTTGATGGTCCTGATGTTCTCTTCTTTTGAGCACGCTTACGTATATTTTTTAACACGAAGGAATGAAGCGCATTTTTATGCATGAAGTAGGGTTATCTGGTTAGTTGGGTTTCAAATATACCAAAAATGATTGGATAGCAAATTCGAAACTAAAATGAAAGTTATCACATTTTATCCTTTGCATAATCAATATCTTACCGGAAATATGATATCGTAATAACTTAGCCAAAATATAAATTACGATATCGTGAATACTATCACATTACTTCTGTATGAGATTATTCCACAATTTCTTATTTTTTTTATACAAATTGTCTTATTTCTTCTCATCCAAACATAGGAAAAAATCTTACGAATAAATTTGAATAATTATTTTATAAGATTTTATTTCTATTATCTTGCCAAAAAATTTTAATTATTAGTTGTATGATTAAAAGAGAAAGAATTACAAGCCTAATTCTTTTTGTATTCGTTTTTACCGTATACGCGATCTCTGCGTCAAGGTCAATTTCATTTTGGGATAGTCCCGAATTTATTGGTAGCAATTATAATTTACAAGCCACTCATCCTCCAGGCGCTCCTTTTTACACAATGCTTTGCAGTATAGTGTTACAGTTTTTTTCTGCTTCTAAAGCGGCCTTTGTATCAAATCTGATATCTGGTTTTTTCGGGGCGTTAACCGTGACATACCTTTTTAAAATAACTTTTCATATAACTACTAAAATCCAAAGTAAGAAATCTGATTTTGAAATAGCGTACTTGCCTTATTTAACAGGTCTTACAAGTGCGTTAACATTGGCCTTCTCAAATAGTTTTTGGATTGCTTCTACTGAAACAGAGGTATATACTCTTTCGTTCGCATTGTTAGCGATAATGATTTATATAATGTTAAAGTGGGAACATTCATTGAATGATATTGAGGGCGATAGGTTATTGTTATTATTAGCACTATTATTTGGTATTTCTACAGGAGTTCATTTAATACTCATATCTACAATCATTCCTCTATCACTTTTATTTACCCATAAAAAATATGGATTAACTATAAAAAATACAGTGCTATCCTTACTATTTGGCTGTTTATTGTTTTTTTTTATTTACCTGTTTATTATTCAGGGTATTATACAAATGGCAAATTCTCTAGACATTTGGTTAGTGAATACACTTAACACTTCTATGAATACAGGTATACTTGTTATGCTAGCAATTATAACCGCATTCTTTGGAATCTCACTATTATATACATATAGAAAAAAGAAATTCAATGCACACCATATTGTATTAGCCCTATTGTTTTTTCTTGTAGGTGTTAGCTCTTATTTAATGCCTATTCAAAGATCTAAAGCTAATTCGCAAATCGCCAATGGCATAGAAAATAGTAATAGGATGTTGCAATATATAAAGGGAGACCAGTTTGGTATAAGCAGCATACCTTTATTAAATGGTTATACATATAACGCACCTCTAAATAATCAAAAACCATTTTTAAATGGTGACCCCATTTTGACATTTGACTCTGAAAAACAAAAATATATCACTGTCGATAATGGTGACTTCCAAAACATAAACTATGCTGATGAATTTTCCATGTTTTTTCCAAGGCTATATGAGGCTAAAGATGAAAACGAGTACAAATTATGGACGACTATAAAAGGCGAGCCAATCGATTATTCGGTCAATGGAGAAATCAAGAAAATTTACAAACCAACATTTAAAGAAAATTTCAATTTCTTTATAGATTATCAAGTTTCGTGGTTAAACCTTCGTTACTTATTTTGGAATTTTATCGGAAAACAAAATAACAATCAGGGGTTGGGCTATGTAAAGGATGGTAATTGGATTAGCGGAATAAATAGTATAGACAAAGCAAGAGTTGGTGATTATTCCAAAATGCCAGAATATTTTAGAACCGACAAAAGTAGGAACGCCTATTATTTCATTCCCTTTATTTTTGGGATTATTGGTCTGCTTTCACTTGTAAAACATAGACAGTTTTTTTTAACAACATTATTTATTTTTCTATCTTTCGGATTAGGTATAACATTATATATAAACCCCGTTCCGTCAAGTATTTTGGTTAGAGAACGAGATTATATTTTTATTGGTTCATTTCTTATTTTTTCACTTTGGGTAGGTCTTTCAATTCTTTTATTTTACAACACCCTTAAATTTTTAGTTTCAGCCAAGATTAGATTAATTGTGGTTTCAATTCTGGTCTTAATTGGCGGACCTATACAAATGCTAGCAAAAGGGTGGGATGATCATCAACGTAGTAAAGACACTTTTGCTTATGAATTTGGAAAAGCTTACTTAGATGCTTGCCCAGAACAAGCCATACTGATTACAAATGGAGATAACATGACATTTCCTCTGTGGTATTTACAAGAAGTTGAGAATTATAGAACAGATGTGAGAGTTTTAAATTTTGATCAATTGAATTTAGATACTCATATAGATAGACTTAAGCATACAGTGGGTTCTTCTAAGCCTATTCAAATAAGTTTGAAGAAGCATTTTTATATTAATGGAGTAGATAAGTTAATTCCACTTCAAAAAGAAATTGACCGAGCAGCAGAATTACCTATTTTATTCGAATTCTTTCAGGATAGTACCACCCAAATTAATTGGAATGGGAGATTAAGGCATTATATGCCCGCAACTAAATTCTCCATCCCAATAGACACCTTCAAAATGAAGAAGAATGGTTTAACAGCTGAAGATTTAAATGCATTCTATACTGCCGAAGTAAAATGGGACTACCCAAAAGATTTTTACGGCCTTAATGAAATTGTTCTAATGAACGTTATTACAAATAACATACATGATAGGCCCATATGTTTTGCTATTAACGGTAAGTCTGGCCATTATTTAGGCTTACAAGATTATTTAGTACATAATGGAATGGTTGAACGCCTTGCTCCTATTCAAAGAAAGGGAGATACACTCAACCCAAAAATTGTAAATACAAATATGATGTATCCGTACATCATGAATAAACTGCAATTTGAAGGTTTAAATGATGATGAGAAATTTATACCTTATGAAAATAGGGTCTATGTTCAGGATATTTTAAGACGAAATTATTATTTTTTAGCCCAAGCGTTATTGGAAGAAAATAAAAAAGAAGAAGCCATTCTTGTCTTAGATAAATGTTTCTCTCTTTTTCCTAATAAAACAATAGCCTATAAGCAATATGCATATGCCTTGGGTAAATTATATTATAGAGCTGGCTTAAAAACCAAGGGTGACAATATCTGTGCGACGGCTATGAAAAACATTTGGGATGAGCTTGTATGGATTACCTCATTCGACCCGCCGTATCCAGCTATAAACGTAAGTTATGCTGAAAAATTAAAAAATATGTATATACAAATGAGGCAACAGTTTCCTGGAGAAATATCAACTTTAAATGTAGATGATAAAGGTTATAAAGCTTTTGAAACTAAACATAATCTTTGGAAGCAACGGAATTGGCCCTATTAATCTATTATTCATGTTTTTATTTTCCACTGAAGTAACTTCTTCTAAAATTTTGTCTGATAACCCTTTATTTCAAAGAACTTTAAAGGCGTACACCTTAATTGCCAATAAAGTGCACGGAGATGTTTTAGAAATAGGTTGTGGAGAGGGCTACGGTTTGGATATTATTTCAAGAAAGTCGAAATCTCTAACGGTCATAGATAAAAATAAAAAAGTACTGAAAAAAATTAAACGAAAATATCCAAATACTTCAGTATTAATGCAAAATATAACTCCTTCTCTTAAGCTAAACGACAATAGTTTTGATGTTATCGTTTCCTTTCAAGTATTAGAGCACATAAAAGATGCAGATGCTTTTATTAAAGAAATTCACCGTGTTTTAAAACCAGACGGTATCGCCTATATTACTACTCCAAATTCAAAAAAAACCATTGCCAGAAATCCTTGGCACTATAAAGAATATAACTACGCTGAGATAAATAGTTTAATTAAGAAAAGTTTTGTAGACTATAAAGTTGCAAGTATTCAGGGAAATAAAAAAACAGACGAATACTATTTGAAAAATAAAAAATCTGTTGAAAAAATTCTAAGGTTAGACATTTTTAAAATACAGTACTTAGTACCCGCAGCTCTTCTAAAGTTACCCTACGAAATTACTAATAGAATAAATAGAAAAACGCTCTTTAAAAAAAATTCAACCCTAGTAAATAATATTTCCTTAGAAGACTATTCATTGGGGGTGTATTCGCAAAATACATTAGATTTTTTCTGTGTTTTGAAGAAATAGCTGCGAAATAAGTATACAACTGGTACAATAGTTTAATATTGATCTTTGGCATAGCTTTATTTCAATCGAAATATCTGCTTAATTGTTATTATATTCAATGGAAACTCAAACATAACGTGTGATATACTGAAGAAAATAGACAGTATCAATCCCAATCTATAATCGTAATAATACGCTGCTAAAAGTACTATCCATACTGAAAAGATGATTATCGTCTTTTTTCTGTTTAATTGTTTATGCCATCCTATAATTGTGGTTTTTGAAAACCAATTCAAATAATGATAGAGGTATGCAAAAGCGATAAATATTTGGATTTTTAAATCTATTTTTTCATAGAAGAAAAATTTTAAATCTTCATACACTCCAAAAATATTTGCCAAGTTAGCGTTCAGTACATGAAAATTATTGTCTATGTAATTCGCTTTAATAATATCGGAAAATCGATACGAGAAAAAATCTAAGTCAATAAAGAACAAAGAAATAGGAAGTAGTAGAACTAGAGCAACATTCACAATGCCGAACGTATTTTTTTCTTTCCTAATACCGTAAATCATAAATAAAATAGTAAACACATACACGTGGATAATTGTTGGTAACAGCAAGCCAAGTATTAGTATATAAATATCGGTGGTGTACAACCAAAAGGAAAAACCTAATGTAAACATAAAGCTTATAATAAATGCTTTATAGGTTTTAAAAAATGCAGAACTAATTGCAGACACTAGCACAAATAATAATAGCATATTGGTGTATTTTACCAAGTTTTTGGTAAAAAAAGATATTGTAGATTCATCTAGTAAATGAGACCAAAATGGAAGGGAAAAGATATACGGTAAAGAATAGATTATAGCTGAAATAAATACTATGTATTTCCAGTGTGTGTTATCTACGAAGTATTTTTTATCTCTAATCCAATTCGTCTCTGTTAGATAATGTAATGGTCCGAAGAAGGCATAGCTAAATAAAAATAATTCAAAAGGCAAAAAACAGGCTAGTACAAAACTTAAAATTATAAGTAAAAAATTTAATTTATCTATTGAAATCATTTAGCTCATTTACTTTATACTTTGTTATATAAAGTATCGAAGAACATACTTTTAATAAAAAAGAGAAGTTATCAAAATTAATAAATAGTTCTTTACTTCAAGTTTACGTTATTTTGGTATTTCTATTTTAATTCCTGAAAGAAGATAGTCTGGATTATCAGTTCCAAATGTTAAAAATAAATATAGAAAATTCTCATTAAATACAGGGGAAATAAATCCTCCTAAATGATCTGAAGCCCATTCATACTCCGGATATTTATGATGAATAGTCATTGGATTAACAATTAGCGGACTACGTTCGTCGTGAATCCATTTCTTATTTTCTAACTTTAACAGACCATATTCACGATTAAAAGAAGTTAAATATTCAGAGGGCAATTCTTCACTGCCTAGTAAAATATATAATTCAGAATTAAAGATTAAATAACTAGCATCATCCGCTTTACCGCGTAAATACCCACTAGCATTTCTAGTTTCTTGAATGATTGAAGAAGAGAGAATCCCCTCGTTATAATCAAATGCTTTAACTATGTTTTTTGTTGTAATTTCATGAATTTCGGAGTCGATAAAATTTTCACTTCTTCGATGTAACAGTATACGGAAGGTATCATTATATTTTGTTATGGACAATGGAAAACTATTTTGAGATACGCCATGCCAATTAGGTAATTTTATTTCTTGAGGTACTTGTATTACTTCTAAGTCTTTATTGAGAATCATATATGCTGAAGTATAGTTTCCATTGGGTTGTTCTACACCTAGTAGAACTAAGAATGTACCATCTTTCAATTCTAAAGGATTTCCTGTACTAAAGACATTTCCCTTTTTCTTTGCGAACGCAATTTCTTCTGTATCAAGTAATTTTTGATTCTGAAATTTCCAATTTTCTAAATCCGAACTTGTAGCATAATAAAGTGATCTTTTTTTATGCGCACCAAAAATAACAGGCGTTAGTAACACATAATCATTTGCTGCTCTTTTAATGATTCCGCCCGCTTGTATATAATTAATATTTTCATTTTCTACCCTTGTTGGATACGTATCAAACAAAGGCTTGTTGTTAATAATTTTATAATTAATAAACGGATTAAAAAACTCTAGGGTCTCACCATCATCCATATTAAAAAATCCAGCATAGGTTTCGCCAATGGTAATCCAACCAGATTTAACGTCTACATGTTTAATTTCAACAATGGTTGTAGCTTCTTCGCTTTGTGTTATAAACCAAGATTCCTGATTTGTCGCTTTTATTACCAGATTCTCGAGTAATGTATAGTTTGTTTTTATACGATTGTTAGCTTCATCAAATGCGATAACCCTAATAGGATTCTCTCGAGCAATATTACTTTCTGTATCAGAAATTAGACAGTTTTCAAAAATACTATTTAAGCTTTCTTTTGTTTGAAAAGAAAGGTTTAACACCGCAAATAGAAGTATTAAGATTTTTTGCATAAGTTATAGTTGACAAATTAAAGATATTCTAAAACTGTTTTATAAACGGAATGTCTATTGCAGTATACATAGCTAATCTTAGGTTTAAAGTAGTAGAAAATTATCAAATTACTCCTTGAATGGGTAATATATGATTATAATTTTTATTAATCTAAGAAACTAAATTTTCGATGTTTTTATAAGCTGTTATCACTTCTCTTACAAGACGGTGACAAATTACATCTTTGTCGTCTTGATATATTATCCTCCCTCCTTTTACGTTGTTTATACTAAAAGTGCTTCTATTGAACCTGAATTAATATGCCTCGGCAAAGCTATCTATCTTGGGTCACTGGTTATTATAAATTTTGCACTTTTCCCCTCACGTGTTTAAAACATATTGTAAGAAATTCATAGTACTTCGGGGTATCTATCTGTGCATCCTAAAGAACAGCATTTTGGTCTTGGTGAAGACAATGAGGTTTCAGTTGAAATTCGTTGGAGTAATGAACAGGTTTTTACTGTAAAGAATCTAGCTTCAAATGCTTCATATGAAATTACCTACCCTGAAACAATTAAAGTAATTAACAAGAAGTAAAATTTCAAAAGAATGTATAAAAAAAGCCCCTTCCGAAGAAGAGGCTTTTCCTTTTCATAGCAATTATTTATTTGGCTAAAATCAACCTATGTGTTGATGTTGCTCCTTCAGAAACAATTTGAATGATATAAACTCCATTGGCCATACCACCAAACTCTAACTGATTGGTTCCTTGATTCGCTCTAAAATTCTTTACAATTTTTCCTGAACCTAGTTCAACAACAGTTATTTGAATTTCACTTCCAAATGTTTGAGGAATATCGATGTTTGCTAACCCTTGTGATGGGTTAGGATATACAACAACACCTGTTCCATTGTTTGAAATGTCATCAATCGATAACAAGATATCTTGCGCTTCAAAAGCTCCAATATCGCGAATTGAATCAAATACGCTCTGACCAATTTGGTCGTCAAAGCCATCTGCCGGGTCTCCTCCATTATAGGCTTGAGAACCTAGTAACAACTCGTGTGTTTCTGTAGTACCACCATTATTCTGTAATGGTCCTAACATTGGATCTACTTCTTCTACATCGTTAGCTTGTTCTGGAAATGCTGCTTCATCGTCGGTACCAATTAAATTATAATCGTTTGAAGTAAATGTACCACTTACATCTTGACCTGAACCAGCTGTGTTTAAAGCAACAATAGTGTTCTTCAAGCTTGTAGTGGTATTACTTTGTATACCTCCACCTGTTCCGGCGGCTGTATTTGCTCCTACTGTAACAGCGTTTAAGTCTAGTGAAGCACCGTCGTTTGTAATACCTCCACCATTAGCACTGGCATCGTTACTTGAAATTGTACTTCTCATTACCGTGGTAATTGCATCTGTATTGTTGTAGATACCACCACCTTCAGCAGCGCTATTTCTTGAAATTGTAGACGTAAGTACATTCATTATACTACCTCCTTGATTCCATAGTCCACCACCTTCATTTGCAGCTCTGTTTCCGTCTACAGTAGTTTCAGCAATATCAATTATCGAAGCATTTCCTGTAACATGCAAAGCACCTCCATTTCCTGGGTTTGCAGCACCAGCAGTTCCGTCAACATCATTATCTAATAGTTGAGACGTAGTTACGGTTAAAGAACCATCTATAATTTCGATTGCTCCACCTGCTCTAATTGCAGCGTTGGCACTAATTTCTGAATCGGTTACTGTTACAGCTCCATCTGTGCTAAGAACACCACCACCAGAACCAGAGGCTCCGTCTGCGATATTATTTGTGATGGTTGTATTGATAACATCAAGTGTACCCCCATTGTTGAAGATGCCTCCTCCACCTTCATTCGCCATAGCTCCACTTGCGGTATTACCATCAATAGTAGCTCCGTCTACACTCATAGTTCCAGATCCGTTCCATAGTCCACCACCTTCTAGGGCTGCAGTATTTCCTGAAATCGTTCCACCTGTTACAGTACTGTTGTCAGCCCCTGTAATATGCAGTCCTCCTCCATTTCCTGGAGCAGATGCTGTAGCGTTGTTTAGTAAATCTACATTCGTAAGTGTAGTTGTTCCTCCACCTGAGGCAACTTCAATTCCTCCACCAGCTCTCATAGATGTGTTTCCAGAGATCTCTGTGTCGGCAACCGTAATTGTACCTGAGTCATTTAAAATACCACCACCAGAACCAGAGGCTCCGTCTGCGATATTATTTGTGATGGTTGCATTGATAACATCAAGTGTACCCCCATTGTTGAAGATACCTCCTCCACCTTCATTCGCCATAGCTCCACTTGCGGTATTACCATCAATAGTAGCTCCGTCTACACTCATAGTTCCTGATCCATTCCATAGTCCACCACCTTCTAAGGCTGCAATATTTCCTGAAATCGTTCCACCTGTTACAGTACTATTGTCAGCCCCTGTAATATGCAGTCCTCCTCCATTTCCAGGAGCAGATGCCGTAGTGTTGTTTAGTAAGTCTACATTCGTAAGTGTAGTTGTTCCTCCACCTGAGGCAACTTCAATTCCTCCACCAGCTCTCATAGATGTGTTTCCAGAGATCTCTGTGTCGGCAACCGTAATTGTACCTGAGTCATTTAAAATACCACCACCAGAACCTGAGGCTCCGTCTGCGATATTATTTGTGATGGTTGTATTGATAACATCAAGTGTACCCCCATTGTTGAAGATGCCTCCTCCACCTTCATTCGCCATGGCTCCACTTGCGGTATTACCATCAATAGTAGCTCCGTCTACACTCATAGTTCCTGATCCGTTCCATAGTCCACCACCTTCTAGGGCTGCAGTATTTCCTGAAATCGTTCCACCTGTTACAGTACTGTTGTCAGCCCCTGTAATATGCAGTCCTCCTCCATTTCCTGGAGCAGATGCTGTAGTGTTGTTTAGTAAGTCTACATTCGTAAGTGTAGTTGTTCCTCCACCTGAGGCAACTTCAATTCCTCCACCAGCTCTCATAGATGTATTTCCAGAAATCTCTGTGTCGGCAACCGTAATTGTACCTGAGTCATTTAAAATACCACCACCAGAACCTGAGGCTCCATCTGCGATATTATTTGTGATGGTTGCATTGATAACATCAAGTGTACCTCCATTGTTGAAGATACCTCCTCCACCTTCGTTCGCTCCATCACCGCTTGCCGTGTTACCATCAATAGTAGCTCCGTCTACACTCATAGTTCCTGATCCATTCCATAATCCACCACCTTCTAGGGCTGCAGTATTTCCTGAAATCGTTCCACCTGTTACAGTACTATTGTCAGCCCCTGTAATATGCAGTCCTCCCCCATTTCCTGGAGCAGATGCTGTAGTGTTGTTTAGTAAATCTACATTCGTAAGTGTAGTCGTTCCTCCACCTGAGGCAACTTCAATTCCTCCACCAGCTCTCATAGATGTGTTTCCAGAGATCTCTGTGTCGGCAACCGTAATTGTACCTGAATCGTTTAAAATACCACCACCAGAACCTGAAGATCCATCGGCGATATTATTTGTGATGGTTGCATTGATAACATCAAGTGTACCTCCATTGTTGAAGATACCTCCTCCACCTTCGTTGGCCATGTCTCCGTTTGCCGTGTTGCCGTCTACGGTGGTTCCATCTACTGTCATAGTTCCAGATCCATTCCACAGACCACCACCTTCTAGTGTTGCTCTATTATTTGAAACCGAACCATTTGTAATTGTAGAAGTTCCAGGACCAGTCATATGTAAGCCACCACCATTTCCTGGTGCAGTTCCTACGAAGTTATCGTCTAAGGTTACATCTGTTAAAGTAATTATACCTGCTGCGCCAGTAGAATTATCTTCAATTCCACCACCAGCTCTTTTCGCTGTATTATTTGTTATTGCTGAATTTGTTACAGTAACAGAACCACCATCAACGTTTTGAATTCCTCCACCAGAACCTGCAGTTCCAGTTGCCGCATTGTTATTAATGCTACTAAGGTTTTGTACAATAAGAATTCCCCCGTTATTGAAAATTCCACCTCCACCATTGTCTGCAGCGGCACCTCCAGCTTGATTGCTATCGATTGATGTACCGTCTACTGTCATTGTACTTCCAGCTTGATTCCATAAACCACCACCTTCGCTAGCGGCGTCGTTAGATGTAATCGCCCCGTTTGTAATTGTTGTAGTAGCAACTCCTGTAATATGAACTCCCCCTCCGTTTCCAGGATTAGGGGTCCCTGCGTTCCCGCTTACGTCATTTCCTTGTAGGGTTGTATCAGTTAAGTTTAGTGTACCGTCTACAATTTCAATACCACCACCGGCTCTATTTGCACTGTTTCCGTCAAACATTCCGTTTGTCACAGTAATGATACCATCTGTAGAAAGTAATCCACCACCAGAACCAGAGATTCCTGTAGCTTTGTTAGAGATTGCATTTCCGCCGTCAATATTCATATCTCCACCATTGTTAAAAATAGCACCTCCACCTGGGCCAGAAACGGCAAGGTTTAGATTTAGAGATGTATTAGTCACATTCATGGTACTCCCAGCTTGGTTCCATAATCCGCCACCTTCGTTAAAAGCTTCGTTATTACCAACTAAGGCATCACTTACAGTTATCGTTGCAATACCTGTGACATGCATACCACCACCATTTCCAGGACTAGGTGTTCCTGCTGTACCATTTACATCATTATTTACAAGTACTGTGCCTGTAAGGTTTACAGTTCCATCTATAATTTCAATTCCACCACCAGCTCTATTAGCACTGTTTTGATCAATAAAAATATCAGCAATAGTTACAGTACCATCGGTAGATAATAGTGCTCCACCAGAACCTGAAGCTCCGTTGGCTAAATTATTATTGATATTGGTTCCAGTTAATATGTCTAGTGTTCCACCATTATTAAAAACACCTCCACCGCCATTATCTCCGGCAGCACCGCTTGCTATGTTATTTGTGATTTGCACTGCGTCTATGGTCATTGTTCCCAATCCATTCCACAGTCCGCCACCTTCAGAAGCGGCTAAATTGGCATCTACTAATGAATTACTAATTGTCAGTCCTGAAGTACCTGATAAGTGAATTGCTCCACCATTTCCAGGGTTAGGAGTAATTGTATTTCCTAAACCTATATCAACTCCAGCAGCATTTCCGCTAAGCGTTACATTATCTAAAAGAAGCGTATTTCCTGAGGCGTCTTCAATAGCTCCACCAGCTCTACTTGCGTAGTTCCCATTTATTGTACTACCTGGAGCAATTGTTAAAGTACCGCCAGTATTATTGAAGATTGCTCCTCCACGTCCCCCAGGGGTCGCACCAGAAGCGATATTTCCTGTTAAAGTACTTGCCACATCTATAGCGAGTGTTCCTCCTCCAAGATTAAAAAGACCACCACCACCGGTATTTGGTCCGAGAGCAGAATTATTTGTTATAACAGTATTAGTGATAGTCATGTTACCGTTGTGGTTCCATAAACCACCACCTTCGTTGGCGCTATTCCCATCTACTAAAGAGTTAGAAATATTCACATCTCCAGCTCCGGTAATATGTAAACCACCACCATTTCCAGGGTTAGGAGTAGCTATGCTATTATTTGTTAATGTTATGTCATCAAAACTATATGTTTCTCCCGCTACCGCATTTAACTCAATTCCTCCACCAGCTCTGTTAGCCGTATTATTTGTTATTTCTACTCCGTCTACAACGAGTGTTCCAGGTGTTAAGTTGAAAATTCCACCTCCAGAACCAGAAAGTCCAGATGCTGAGTTACCGTCTAAAACAGATGTTCCCATAACAATAAGGGCACCACCGTTGTTAAATATTCCACCACCACCATCATCTCCTGCAGGTCCTTGCGCATCGTTACCAGAGATATTTGTATTGGTAACGGTCATAGTTCCTGTTCCGTTCCAGAGTCCTCCTCCTTCACGGCCTGCTATATTGTTTTGTATCAATCCGCCGGTAAATGTAGAGTTCGCAGCTCCAGTAATATGAACTGCCCCACCGTTACCAGGGTTGGCACCCGCGTTATTCTGACTTAAGTTATAATTTCCGCTTACATCTAAGGCACCTTCTATTAGTTCGATAGCACCACCTGCTCTGTTAGCGCTATTGAAAGCCATTACCACATCTGTGATGGTAACTGTACCATCGGTACTCATTACCGCACCCCCAGAACCAGAAGTTCCCAAAGCAGTGTTATTTGAATATGCACCGCCATTTATTGAAAGGGTACCACCATTGTTAAATATAGCACCACCACCATTGGTAGCATCGTCTCCATAGGCAATATTACCGTCCATGATAGGAAGGTTCACAGTAAGCGTACCTAAATTGTTCCACAATCCGCCACCTTCAGAAGCCGCCTGATTATTTGATACGTTACTGAAAAAATCGAGAGTTGCACTTGTAGTTCCTGAAAGGTGTAATGCACCTCCATTACCAGGATTTGGCATAATTGTATTCCCTAATCCGATATCCACTCCAGCTGCATTTCCTTGCATAACGATACCATTCAAGATTAGTAATCCGTTAGAAGCATCTTCGATAGCACCACCTGCTCTACTCGCGTAGTTTCCGTTAATGTTAAGTCCAGAAGCTAGGGTAAGTGTTCCATCGGTATTGTTGAATATTGCTCCTCCTCTTCCGCCGGGAGTCATTCCAGACGCAATATTTGAACTTAATGTTGTTGTAGCGTCTATATTTACATCGCCAGGACCGAGATTAAAGATACCTCCACCACCAGTTGCATTTCCAAGTGCCGAATTTCCAGTGATAGTAGAGGAAACAATTGTCATATTTCCAGCATTATTCCACAGTCCACCACCTTCATTGGCATTGTTATTTGTAATAACACAATTTGTAAAAGATGTGTCTACGTTGCCCGTTACGTGCAATCCACCACCATTTCCTGGGTTTGGAGTTGCAATACTGTTATTATCAAGTGTTAAGTTAGTAAAAGCGTAACCTGCACCACCGTTGATTTCAATTCCACCACCAGCGCGATTGGCTGTGTTTCCTGAAATCGTAATGTTATCTACTATAAGTGTTCCACCTAACGTTAAAATTCCACCACCAGAGCCTAATGCTCCCGTTGCGGTGTTGCCAGTAATTGTGCTTGTACCATCAACTATAAGTGATCCACCATTATTGAAGATTCCTCCTCCACCGTCATCTGCAGCAGCGCCACCTTGGGCGTCATTTCCAGTAACGGTAGTATTTGTAACGGTCATAGTTCCTGATCCATTCCATAATCCACCTCCTTCAAGAGCAGCTATATTTGCTGCAACGTTAGAATCTGATATTGTTAAATTAGCATTTCCTGTTAAGTGAATTGCACCCCCATTTCCAGGAGCCCCATTTGCTATGTTGTTTCCTAAGTTACTATTTGCAATAGTTAAAGTTCCTCCAGCAGACATTTCAATGGCTCCACCAGCTCTATTGGCTTGATTTTCCTGAAAGAATCCTCCTGTTGGCATTCCATTTATGTCAACCACAGCATTTGCAGCAGCAAAAATAGCACCTCCAGAAGCAGATCCCGTAGTAGCTATGTTTCTATTAAAGTTAGAATCTATAATTGTTAATGGTCCACCTACTGTGAACACACCACCACCACCAGTTGTTCCGCCAGTAGCAATATTATCATCAAAACTAATTCCATTCATAGTCATTAGTCCTGTTCCGTTCCAAAATCCACCACCTTCTACGGCAGTGTTATTAGAAACAATACCACCTGTAATGGTTGAATTAGCCGCTCCCGTAATATGCAAGGCACCACCATTTCCTGGTGCTGTTCCTCCAGAAGCAACATTTCCATCGAAGCTGGTATCGGTAATGGTTAGCATATCAGTACCATTTTTTTCAATGGCGCCACCAGCCCGTACAGCAGTATTTCCGTTAAACGTAGAACCAGAGATTGTGGCAACTCCGCTCACATCTACCAAAATAGCCCCCCCGCTACCAGAGGTTGTATTTACAGCCCGGTTGTTGGTAAAAGTAGAATTCGTAAATAAGCTTGTTGCGTTTCTAACAAGTACGGCTCCACCTCCTACAGCACCGTTGCTTTCATTGTTTTCAAAAACTGCATTTGTTACGGTAAGTGACCCACCAACAATAGCAATAGCCGCTCCATTTTCCGTAGTACTTGTATGTAAGAAATTTTGGATGGTTACTGCATCGAAAGAAGTATTGGTTCCGCCAGTTGCAAGAAATCTATTGGCCCCTGAACTTCCATCTATAATGGTGGTTCCTGAACCATTTCCTGTTATAGTGACATCATCACTAATTGTTATACCAGCAGTCAGAAGTATAGGCACTCCATCTGTAGCCAAATCAAAGGTTATCGTGTTTAAACCAGGGGCAGCGTTGGCATTTAAAACAGCTTGTCGTAATGATCCTGCGCCCGCATTATTGCTGTTAAGGACCACAAACTGCCCATAAGACAATGTAGTGGTAAGTAAAATTGAAACAAGTAAAATCCAATTTCGAGTAATTTTGCTTTTCATAGTTAATTTATTAGGTTAATAATTTATATGTAAAGAGAAATACAACGCACAAAAAAAAGTATTACCAGCTATTCTATAGCGCGTAATACTTTCGTCTAAATTGAAATGCAATTTAATGTTGTTATCATTTTCTTCGGTACATTAGTTAGGTCGCACTACTTGTGAGAAGTGCTCGACTTATTAAAATATACGAACGAAGCGAAGGGCTGGTTTTCTTAAATTATGTTAAAATAACTGAGGATGAGTTTTTTAACATCTCATTAAGTTTTAGAGTACAGTGTTTCAGAATAGAAGTAATAACTGATTTTAAGTAGGATAGTGAATTATAAATTAGACAGTTTTCGTTTCAATTAGATTTCTTATGCGGAAACTTTAACAAACTATAAAACGTACGTTTTAACACTCTATGTTAATAAATTACAAAATAAATGAAGGTGTTGTAGGAAGTAACTTATGACTAATTTTTGTCTAAATATGAAATTACATTTTTCTCAATCCTTGCTTCAATGTTTGCCACATCACCTTTAACAAAGGTTTCTCCAGTAATGTTTTCATACAACTCTATATATCTTTCTGAAACCGTCGCAATGTAATCGTCACTCATAAAAGGCACTTTCTGTCCTTCTAAGCCTTGAAAACCATTTTGTATTAACCATTGGCGCACAAACTCTTTAGAAAGCTGTTTTTGGGCCTCTCCCTTTTGTTGGCGTTCTTCGTAGCCATCTGCATAAAAGTAACGCGAAGAATCTGGAGTGTGTATTTCATCTATAAGCACAATCTTTCCTGCTTTGGTTTTTCCAAATTCATATTTGGTATCAACTAAAATCAGCCCACGGCTAGCGGCTATTTCGGTACCTCTCTTAAAGAGTTTTTTTGTGTAGTCTTCTAGCACAACATAATCTTCTTCAGATACAATACCACGATTTAAAATTTCAGCTCGAGAAATGTCCTCATCATGATCGCCCATTTCAGCTTTCGTAGCAGGTGTAATTATTGGCTGTGGAAATTTATCATTTTCCTTCATACCATCTGGCATAGCAACACCACAGAGCATCCGTTTGCCTGTTTTATACTCGCGCGCAGCGTGACCGCTCATGTAACCACGAATAACCATTTCAACTTTAAATGGCTCACAAGCTTCTCCTACCGCCACGTTAGGATCTGGAGTAGCAGTTAGCCAGTTAGGGACTAAATCTTCAGTATCCTGCATCATCTTAGTAGCTATCTGATTTAAAATTTGTCCTTTAAATGGTATTCCTTTTGGCATCACCACATCGAAAGCACTTAACCTATCGGTAGCAATCATTAGCAACTGATTATTTGCTAAGGTATAGACTTCTCTTACCTTTCCTTTGTACACAGATTTTTGACCTGGAAAATTAAAATTAGTATCTATTATAGTATTCATAGCTAATTGTAGGTTTTTAATAGTAACAATATTCCAAATAATGCCTTGAATGGATATTATATGATTATAATTTATATTTTGTCTAAGAGTCTAAATTTTCGATGCTTTTATACGCTGCTATCACTTCTTTTACAAGACGGTGACGAATTACATCTTTATCGTCTAAAAATATAATGCCCACTCCTTTTACATCTTTCAATACTAAGAGTGCTTCTTTTAACCCTGAAATAATACGTCTCGGCAAATCTATCTGTCCTGGGTCGCCAGTTATTACAAATTTTGCACTTTTTCCCATACGCGTTAAAAACATCTTCATCTGTGCATGGGTTGTGTTTTGTGCTTCATCTAGAATCACAAAAGCATTGTCTAGCGTACGACCACGCATAAATGCCATAGGGGCGATTTGTATAACACCTTTTTCAATGTAGCTTTCTAGTTTTTCATGCGGAATCATATCGCGTAGCGCATCGTACAAAGGCTGCATATAGGGGTCTAACTTTTCCTTTAAGTCGCCTGGAAGGAATCCTAAATTTTCTCCAGCTTCTACAGCGGGACGGGTTAAGATAATTCGCTTAACTTGTTTTTCTTTTAGTGCTTTAACGGCTAATGCTACGCACGTATATGTTTTTCCAGTTCCTGCAGGACCCACGGCAAAAACCATATCATTTTTTTGCGTTAACTCTACTAATTTACGCTGATTTGCAGTTTGGGCTTTGATTAATTTTCCGCTTACACCATGCACCAATACTTCGCCACTACTAGGAGAAGTTTCGTATTCATCCTTATTACGACTTAGCAATACGCGTTCTATTATGTTTTCGTCTATTTTATTGTACTTACCAAAATGTTCAAGAAGCATACTAATACGCTTGTCAAATTCTTCGAGTTCTTCTTCATCTCCGTAAGCTTTCAACTTACTGCCACGCGCAACAAGTTTTAGCTTAGGAAAATACTTTTTTAAAAGGTTTATGTTGGCATTTTGCAGTCCGAAGAAATCTCTTGGGCTAATCTCGGTGAGTTCAATGATAAGTTCGTTCAAAAGCAGTGTTGTTTATAACATTAGAAATGTATGTGTAAATATAGTTTTTCCAACCACAAAAGTACCTTATTTTTGTACTAGTAATTTCAACAACATATCAACAATTAACCAATGCCCATTATAACGCTTACAACCGATTTTGGAGAGAAAGATCACTTCGCGGGTGCGGTTAAAGGCGCTATTTACAGTGAACTCGAAGAAGTACGCATTGTTGATATTTCACATAGTATTTCTCCATTTCATAGTACAGAAGCGGCGTATATTATACAAAATGCATACAAAAGTTTTCCGCAAGGAACCATTCATATTATCGGAATCGATTCTGAATTAAACCCAGAAAACAAACATATTGCAGTATTACTTGACGGACATTATTTTGTGTGTGCTAACAACGGAATTATATCAATGTTAACTTCGGAAATCAACCCTGAAAAGATTGTTGAAATTAATATCCACGACCGAATTATAAGTAATTTTCCTGTGCTCGATGTTTTTGTGAAAGTTGCCTGTCATATCGCCCGTGGAGGAACCCTTGAAGTTATAGGAAAACCTATTTCAGAAGTAAAACAATTGGTTGGCATTCAACCTGTGGTTAATTCTGAAGCAAATCAGATTATTGGCAATGTAATTTATATAGATAATTACGGAAATGTTGTTAGCAATATCAACAAGACCTTATTTGATAAAATTGGCAAGGGTAGGAATTTTAAAATTACCGCTAGACGTGCTAGTTTTAATAACATACACACCCATTATAGCGACGCCATACATTTTGAAACTCCAAAAGAGCGACGCGAAGAAGATGGTAAAAAATTAGCTATTTGGAACTCTTCTGGATTTCTAGAGTTGGCTATTTACAAAAGTAATCCATCTACAGTAGGTAGTGCATCTACTCTATTTGGTTTGGAGTTTAGAGACGCAGTAACCATCAATTTTGAATAGAGAATAGCACAAAAGAAGCTCGTAAATCGTTTAAGAATAGTATGTTTACAAGAATAGTAAAGATGGAGTTTAAAGCAGAGGAGGTTAGTTCCTTTTTAGCTAATTTTGAAACTGTAAAATCTAAAATTCGAAATTTTCCTGGTTGTCAACATTTAAAGCTGTTACGAGATAAAAAAGACCTAAACACCTTCTTTACTTACAGCAAATGGAATTCTGAAGAAGACTTAGAAGCCTATAGAAGCAGTGATTTATTTAAAGGAATTTGGGCAACAACCAAACCAAAATTTCGTTCTAAAGCCGCCGCTTGGAGCGTAGATGTTATAGAGGAAATTCAATCTGAGAACCTTGACTAGTGTTACGTATAACACATCGAGAGCCTCAGCAACTTAAAACTAAAGAAGTATAGCTTGATAGCAATCATTAAAAAAGAAATAACTAGTTTTTTTGCCAGCCCAATTGGGTATTTGGTTATTGGACTCTTTTTAGTGATAAACGGTCTTTTTCTTTGGGTTTTTGGTGGGGATTACAACATCCTAGATGCTGGTTTTTCAGACCTTTCGGCTTTCTTTGAATTAGCACCGTGGATTTTACTGTTTCTAATTCCCGCTGTCACCATGCGTGCCTTTAGCGATGAATTGAAGATGGGTACGCTAGAGCTTCTGCTTACAAAACCACTTTCGTTACGCGCCATTGTTTTAGGTAAATATTTAGGAGCCGTAGTATTAATTATTCTAGCACTACTTCCAACCTTGCTCTATATTTGGACAATTTCTAGTTTAGGAAACCCCGAAGGGAATTGGGACGTTGGCAGCACTATTGGTTCTTACTTAGGGTTGCTTTTTTTAGTTTTAGCATTTACCGCCATAGGTGTATTTGCCTCTACCCTTTCAGAAAACCAGATTGTGGCATTTATTATCGCAGTTTTTTTATGCTTTGTACTCTATTTTGGTTTTGACGGGTTGGCAAGTGTGAATCAAAACCTCGATATATCATTTTTAGGGTTAAAGGCACACTTTACAAGTATATCGAGAGGTGTATTAGATACGCGAGACCTTATTTACTTCTTAAGCGTGGCAGGATTTTTTATTGCCTGTACCATTTTTAAACTGCGGAAAAGGTAACATGAAAAACAAGTTTGTCTATATTGTTTTTGTATTGCTCTGCATTGTTGCTGTAAATGTGGTATCTCATTACGTTTACAGTCGTTTCGATATGACGCAAGACAAACGTTACACCCTATCTAAAGAAGCCAAAGAAACAGTTGCTACGGTAAACTCTCCTATTGTTATTGATGTTTTTTTACAAGGAAATTTTCCACCAGAGTTTAAAAGATTACAAATTGAAACAGAACAATTATTGGCAGAGTTCGCCAATTACAACCCTAATATTAAATTCAATTTTGTCAATCCGTTAGAGAGTGACAATCCAGAAGCTTTACAGCAACAATTTGCTTCTCAAGGTATGAAGGGCGCACAAGTTGAAGTTCGTGAAAACGGTAAAGTTTCTACTGAAATTGTGTATCCGTGGGCACTTGCTTATTTTAATGAACGCACTGTTAAAATTCCTTTATTAAAGAATACACTTGGTGCTACATCTGAAGAACGTATAAACAATTCCGTACAAAATTTAGAGTATGCCTTTGCAGAAGGGTTTCATAAATTAATAAATGCTAAAAGCAAACGTATTGCTGTGGTAAAAGGAAATGGAGAACTAGACGATCGCTATGTAGCCGACCTATTTAGCACGCTACGAGACACTTACTACACAGCACCTTTTACCTTAGATTCTGCCGCAGTGGCTCCTTTGAGAACTTTAGAGCAGCTAAATAGCTTCGATTTGGCCGTAATAGCCAAACCAACTGAAGCATTCACCGATGCAGAAAAATATATCTTAGATCAGTTTACCATGAACGGTGGAGCATCTATTTGGTTAGTTGACGGCACAGAATTGATTGAAAATCCTGAGAATGGCAATACTGTAATCATACCTAGAGAATTAAATTTAGGAGATTTTTTCTTTAAATATGGCGTACGTATTAACCCGAACGTACTAAAAGATGTGTATTGTGCCCCAATTGTAATGGCATCTGGAGATGAGCGAGATGCGCAATACAACAAATATCCTTGGTTATATCACCCACTAAGCGCAAGCGCAAACGACCACCCTATTGTAAACAACATTGAAGCCGTTAAGTTTGAATACGTAAGCGGTATAGACACGCTACCTAATGCGGTAAAGAAAACCATCTTACTAAGCTCCTCTCCTATTACAAAGAAGCAAGGGACTCCAATAGAATTGGATATTAACAAAGAAATACCCGAAGCCCTTAGTATTGTAAATCAAGGTCCAAATCCGTCAGAATTTAACGCTGGCGAAACCCCAACAGCTGTTTTGTTGGAAGGTGAATTCCCATCTGTTTTTTCGAACCGAATTAAACCATTTAAACTTTCCGCAGCTATAAAAGATAAAACCAAATCTTCCCCTACGCGCATGCTTGTAATAAGTGATGGCGACGTGATTAAAAATCAGTTAGACAACGGTAGACCCTTAGAATTAGGGTTCGATAAATGGACACAAGCGTTTTACGGAAATAAGGAGTTTTTACTAAATGCGGTGAATTATATGTTGGATGATAGCGGACTTATAAACATACGGAATAAGAAAATTGCTGTTCCGTTTCTAGATCCACAAAAAACAATCGCAGAACGCAGTTACTGGCAACTTGTTAACATACTGCTACCGTTGACGTTGTTAGCAGTATTTGGATTTGCATTTGGCTATTTCAGAAAGCGTAAATACACGCGTTAACTGTTAATAAGTTAGTTTTAAAGAACGTTGGTTTTAGGATATATTTGTACTTCAACAAGCTTAGTATCGTTTAAGGTCTGCTTGTTATGAAAAAGAGATTCGCCTAAAGCGCGTTTCCATAGAATAATAGTATAGAAAATAACCTTACATGAAATTCATCGTATCTAGTTCGTACCTTTTAAAACAGCTACAAGTGCTTGGAGGTATTATAAACAGTAATAACACCCTTCCTATTTTAGATAATTTTCTATTTAATCTCGACGGAAATTCCCTGACGGTGTCCGCTTCAGATTTAGAAACTACCGTGGCTTCTAAACTTGATGTAGAAAGTAGCGAATCTGGGAGTGTTTGTATACCGGCACGTCTGTTATTGGATACCCTAAAAACATTTCCTGAACAGCCACTTACTTTTACCATAGAAGATAACAATACTGTTGAAATTAGCTCTAACCACGGTAAATATGCCCTTGCATACGCTGCTGGTGAAGAATTTCCTACGGCAGTAGAGCTAAAAGACCCTTCAGCTACAAATGTGCAAGGCGATATTTTAGCGACCGCAATTAGCAAAACTATTTTTGCAAGCGGTAATGATGATTTAAGACCTGTAATGAGTGGTGTATTTTTTCAATTTGCAACAGACGGACTTACATTTGTGGCCACAGATGCCCATAAACTGGTAAAATATACCCGCGAAGATGTTTCAGCATCTCAAGCAGCAGAGTTTATCATGCCAAAAAAGCCACTTAACCTTTTAAAGAGTATATTGGCTGGTAGCGAAGAAGAAGTTACTATTGAGTACAACGAAAGCAATGCGAAATTCAGTTTCGAGAATATTGAAATGGTCTGCCGTTTAATTGATGGTAAATACCCAAACTACGAAGCAGTTATTCCAAAAGAGAACCCAAATCGATTGAGTATTGATCGCAATCAGTTTTTAAACAGTGTGCGTCGTGTAAGTATTTTCAGTAATAAAACCACACATCAAATTCGTTTAAAAATTGCAGGTGCCGAACTTAATATTTCAGCAGAAGATATAGATTATAGCAACAAAGCTGAAGAACGTTTAACATGCGATTATCAAGGTGATGACATGCAGATTGGTTTTAACTCTCGTTTTTTAACTGAAATGTTAAACAACCTAACCAGCGACGAGGTTTCATTAGAAATGAGTCTTCCAAATCGTGCGGGTATTTTAACCCCTGTAGATGGTTTAGACGAAGGCGAACAGGTTACCATGCTGGTTATGCCGGTAATGCTGAACAATTAAATAGAGAACTTCTCTCTTACCCCGAGTCTATAAAAGGACAAGGACAGAGAGAAGTTTTTTAGCAATTATTCTCCCAATTTATTTTTAGAATCAACCACAATTCCTCTAATCTTTAGAATTTTTTTAGATTCATTAGCATTAGAGAGCACCGTGATAGATTTTGTAAAAGCCCCCACTTTATTTGTCTTGTACTTCACTCCTATTTCGGCAGTTTGCCCTGGCATAATAGGCCCCTTTGGCTTTGTAGGTACTGTACAACCACAACTTGATTTAATATCGGTAATTACAATTGGAACGCTTCCCACGTTTGTAAACGAAAAAGTTCTAGTCCCATCCGAGTCTTTTTCAATAGTCCCATAATCAATTTCTGTTGCTTCAAATTGAAATTCGCCCTTTGCTGCCACACTTACCCCTTGCGCAGAAGCAACGTTTGCTAAAGGAAATAAAGCCAATACAATTAATACGAGTTGAAATTTTAAAGTAGTTTTCATAATGTTCGTTTTTAAAATGAACACCAAAACTGAACTAAAAAACCCTCAAATCGTAAGAAATGAGGGTTGGGAAAGGTACTAGACCCCGTTCTATTTATTTACTAGATAAACTTTATCGTGCTAAAATACGATGGTGCTTCTCCATTACTTGCTCGCACAGCATTTACAATAGGTACTACCAGAGATACTATACCAACGTAGATTAGCGAGAGTATCCCGAGCCCGAATAAGAAAATCCCAGGTACACTAATTAGTGCTATTAAGAACATGGTAATTTGAAAATTAATAATACTCTTACCGTGTTCGTCCATTCCCACAATTTGGTCTTTTTTTACAAGCCAAAGTATAAGAGGAACTACAAAGCCACCAAAACCGGTGACATACGTTAATAATTGTGACAAATGCGTAAATACCAAAAGGTTGTTATCTACTTGTTTCGCCGCGTGTGTTGTGCTAATGATTTCCATGATTTGATTGATTTAGAGGTTACTTAAAAAGGGTAATAATCCATGAAGCGATTACAAAGGTTACCACTGCTACTCCAACAAACAAGAGTAATCTCATTAACATAGGTTTGTTTGAATGCTCTTCAGTTTCCTTTTTCATGGTTGTGTTTATTTATTTGTAGCAAAAAATAATAAAATGTTACATGGCATTAAACTCAAGCCCAAGAATTTATCGTTACACCCGTGTGCCAACATTGCGAACTAACTGTCTAGTGCGCAGCTGTAATAATTTGTATTTTTGCATATGAAAGCGGTTGTATATTCCGTTTGCACAAATTTTTACATGACACATAACGATACTATTGTAGCCTTAGCCACCCCTTCGGGAGCAGGCGCCATTGCGATAATCCGTCTCTCTGGTGACAATGCAATTATTATTGCTTCAGAAATCTTTACCTCAATTTCAGGCAAGAAACTTTCAGAACAGAAAACACATACCATACACTTAGGACATATAAAAGACGGAACACGTGTGTTGGATGAAGTTTTAATGTCTGTTTTTAAAAATCCTAATAGCTATACCGGCGAAGATGTAGTTGAAATTTCCTGCCATGGTAGTGCTTTTATTCAACAAGAAATAATTCAATTATGTCTTCGGAAAGGTTGCCGAATGGCGCAAGCGGGTGAATTCACACTACGTGCATTCTTAAACGCAAAAATGGATTTAAGTCAAGCCGAAGCGGTAGCCGACTTAATTGCTAGTGATTCTGAAGCGGCCCACCAATTGGCTATACAGCAAATGCGTGGAGGTTTCAGTAATGAAATTAAACAACTTAGAGAAGAGCTTTTAAATTTTGCCTCCCTAATAGAACTCGAGTTAGATTTTGCCGAAGAAGATGTAGAATTTGCCAATAGAGATGAGTTTCAGCAATTAATTACGAGAATTACACAAGTTCTTAAACGTCTTATAGATTCATTTGCAACGGGTAATGTGCTTAAAAATGGAATTCCTGTTGCCATTGTAGGCGAACCTAATGTAGGAAAATCTACTTTACTCAACGCACTTTTAAATGAAGAGCGTGCTATTGTTAGTGATATCGCTGGAACAACACGCGATACTATTGAAGATGAAATCACTATTGGTGGCATTGGCTTTAGATTTATAGATACAGCCGGAATTAGAGAGACAAAAGACACTATTGAAGGTCTCGGCATTAAAAAAACCTTCGAGAAAATGGACGCATCTGAAGTGGTAGTGTATTTGTTTGATGCTATCAACTTTAAAAAATTAAGTTCTCACATACATGTTGAAATTGAAAAAATAAAAAACAAGCACCCATTAAAATCGCTTGTTGTTATTGCTAACAAAGTAGATCAGCTCTCAACTGCGGAAATTTCAGCATTAAAAGATGTAATTCCTGAATTGATTACGATTTCAGCAAAAACTGGCATGGGCGTAGAAGACCTTAAAGCTACCCTACTTAACTTTGTAAACACTGGGGCTTTGCGAAATAATGAAACTATTGTAACAAACACTAGACATTACGACTCACTTTTAAAAGCGTTAGAAGAAATACAAAAAGTACAAGGCGGAATTAATGCTGGTTTAAGCGGTGATCTTTTGGCAATAGATATTAGACAAGCACTGTATCATTTTGGAGAAATTACCGGTGAAATTTCTAATGACGAATTGCTAGGTAATATTTTCGCGAATTTTTGTATCGGCAAATAGAATTAAAACTGTTGTAAAAGACTTGTTCTGACTTTACTTTTTAATTGTTATTAAGTTATTTGCAGCAGCACATTCGTATTTTATTTTTTAGATTTGTCTTACGAAAACAAACATTTGATCAATCAACAATCAATAGCCGTTTTACCATTTGTTAATATGAGTAATGATATTAACAATGAATATTTCTGCGATGGTATAACCGAAGAAATAATTAATGCGCTAACAAAAATTAGTCAACTTAAAGTTATTGCCAGAACCTCGTCTTTCGCCTTTAAAGGAAAAGATATTGATATTAGAAAAATTGGTGAGCAATTAAACGTACATACCATACTTGAAGGAAGTATTAAGAAATCTCAAGATAGAATTAGAATTACCGCACAATTAATTGACATAAAGGACGGCACCCATTATTGGTCTAAAAAATTTGATAGAGAATTAATAGATATTTTTGATTTAGAGGATGAGATCAGCCTTACCATTGCTGATGAAGTTCGAAACAATTTTGGACATTTTGAAATTCAAGACCAATTAATTACACAACCCACGAATAATATTGATGCATATCAAATGTTTTTGAAAGGGCGATCATTACAATTAAAATGGACTCCAGATAGCATAAACCAAGCTATTGTATGTTATGATCAAGCTGTTGCGTTAGACAAAAATTATGCGAAAGCTTATTACGCCAAGTTACAATGCTATGGACTATTAGGAATGTGGGGTTATATGCCTTATGAGGAAGCTATAGGTTTAGCAATAAGTAATTTACTTATAGCCAAAGAGATAGACACCTCCTTGCCAGAATATCCGTTATCATTTGTAGGTAAATTTTTTTGGGAGGAATGGGATTTTAAAAACGCATATATTCATATTAACAAAGTCTTAGAAATTAATCCAAAGCACATTGATGGATTAGAAGCAATGACAGAGTTATTCATTGCACTTGGGTTTTTTGATCACGCCAAAATTTATGCAAACAAACTTTTAGAAGTAGATCCGCTTTCAGCAAATAATCATTACACAATTGCACATATATATTATTATCAACGGCAATACAATAAAGCCTTAGAATGCATCAATTATGCATTGACACTTAATCCTGGGTTAGAGTTAGCCCATCATTTAAAATGTTTTTGTTTAATCAATCTGAACAAAAAACAACAGTTCAGTAAATTTATTGATAAGTCATCATTAATTGAAGAGAAAAATCTACTATTCAACCTTGTCAATAACGAAGGAGTTGAGGTTCCAAATCACCTTATTAAAAAATGGTCTGAAATTTCAAAAAATGAGGCCATGCTAGTCCCCTATGATCTATTTATTTTAAGTAACTCAAACCACAAAAAGCTCGCGTTTTCTAGTTTAAGCGAAATGGTGAAACATAGGCGTGGTCAAGTCATAAACTATAGACAAGAACCTTTTTTACAGCCACTGCACAATATGCAAGGTTTTAAAGACCTACACCATTCTAGTTTACAACTTTCTGAGGTTAAATTATCACAAGAAAATACAGAAAAAACCACTTCTGCTATTTTAAACGAAATTCAAATAGAAACATTAAAAGACGAATTGCTATTATATTTTAAAGAAGAAGAACCATTTCTTAATCCGCAATTAAATCTAAAACTAGTTGCAGAAATTTTAGAATCAAACACCAATAAAATATCGTACTTAATCAATAAAGCATTTTCTCTTAATTTCAATGACTTTGTTAATTCTTACCGCTTAGATTACTTCAAAACCATAGCAGTAGACCCAAAAAATTCACATTTAACAATTTTAGGGTTAGCCTATGATAGCGGTTTTAATTCTAAAAGTGTATTCAATACCTATTTTAAAAAAATAGAAAACGTTACTCCTAGAGCTTGGATGAAAGCCAATATGTAATACATCTTTACTAGTTTGTTTCAGATTATAATTTAGTACGATTGCCAAAGTAATCTGCAGAATCTTTGCATCATAATTAATAATCAAAAAACAAACAATTATGTATGTATCAATTCTAAGATTTAAAAACTATTTAGCAAAAAATCAAAAAATCAAAACAAACCTCTTCCTATTGTCGCTCTGTCTTACTTTAACAAGCTTAATGTCTTGTTCAAATGACGATGATATTTATACACCATCCACCAATGACACAACCGTGGAAAGTTTACTAACCGAAATTGATTTTAGTGGCTTTGCTATTGTAACAAAAAATGGACAAGATGTAGTGCGACAAGGTTTTGGATTAGCCAATCAAAACACTGGATTGCCACAAGATTACAACCTTGCCTATCGCATAGGTTCGGTAACTAAAACATTAACGGCAGCGGCTATTGTACAACTAAAACGCGATGGCTTAATAAACAGTTACAGTCAAACTTTAAGTGAATTTAATCAAGAGTTTCCAAACGGAAATGAGATTACAATTCAACACCTATTGTCACATCAATCAGGAATTCCAGAATATCAATTCATAGCAGAGCAAGCATTCGACTCAGGGATGGAGTTAGATGAATCTGACTTGTATGAGGTTATTACGGACTTAATATCTGATAATGGTCTCAACTTCATACCAGGTTCAGACAAGCAATACTGTAACTCAAACTATTTAATTGCAGCATTACTCATAGAACAATTGTCGGGAATGACATACCATGACTATATTCAGCAGAAAATTTTTAATCCGTTAGGCATGTCTAATTCTTACAGAGGCACAAATACTATCGACCTAAACACGCACGCGCAAGGCTATTTAGACGGGAATGTAAATAGTACGTATCCAATGGCAATAACATTTGGCGCTGGTGACTTCAGTAGCACCCCAGAAGACTTGGAAACATGGACTAACGCTATAAGTACTAATTGGTTCACCCAAGCTGAAAAAGAAGAAATTTTTGCTAAAAATGTGCCTAGTGGATTTGTGGATTTCGGTTTAGGTTGGTTTACTACACAAGAAGGAAGCAACACAATGTATTGGCATGGTGGCGATATAAATGGTTATTGGAGTATGATTGGATTTATACCAGAATATGATGCAACAATAGTACTTCTAAGCAATCAGCAAGACAATACAGGCACACAACGTAATACCATTATTCAACAATTATTGACAAACGAATTTAATTAATCTGGTCTATTAATTCTCGAATAATGAAAAACACTAATATACTATTAGCTGGTTCTACAGGTTATTTAGGTAGTTACTTATTGAAGGTGCTAATTGAGAAACAGAATCAGGTCATCGCCATTGCTCGTAATCCAAATAAAGTAGAACATAGGAATGAAGATTATTTGGAGGTAAAACAAGCCGAAGTTACAAATCCAGAAACCTTGCGGGACATTTGCAAAGGGATTAACATCGTAATTTCTACTGTAGGTATTACAAGACAAAAAGATGGTTTAACCTATATGGATGTAGACTATCAAGCCAATATGAACTTGTTGAAAGAAGCTGTAAAAAGCGAAGTGCAACATTTTGTATATGTATCTGCAATTAACGGAAATTTCCACCGAAACCTTAAAATTTTCGAAGCAAAAGAAAAATTTGTTGATGCGTTAAAATCTTCTGGGGTAGCGTATACCATAATAAGACCTAACGGCTTTTTCTCAGATATGAAAGATTTTTTGCGAATGGCAAACTCTGGTCGTGTCTATTTATTTGGATCAGGCAATCAAAAATTTAACCCTATCCACGGTGAAGATTTGGCAAGAGCTATTGTAGACATGCTAGATGAGAATACTAATGAAATAACTATTGGAGGCCCCGATGTTTTAAGTCTTAATGATATTAGTAAACTCGCATTAAGTGCCCTAAACAAACCCATCAAGATTGTTCATATGCCAGATTTTTTAAGAAGGATAACTATATGGGGTTTAAGAATTTTTACAAGTGCGAAAACCTATGGGCCAATTGAGTTTTTCTTAACGCTTATGGCTGAAGACAATATTGCTCCGCCGTTTGGAAATAGACATTTATCGGACTATTATAATCAAGAGGCCAAGAATTTTATATAGTCTGAAAAAAAGTACAGTCATCTCGCATCAACATCTTCAGAAATAGGCTTAGCACTAAAATGTTAAGCCTGTTTTTTATTCGGCTACAAATAGAGACTTTAAGAACAAAATAGTGGTCTTGCATACTATTAAAAGTATCTAAATCAAAAAGGATTGAAATCATAATTCAGGACGATGAGCCTTAACTTCTAACGTTTCTTTGCATCATAAAATTAATTCTAACTAAAAATCAAATAAGCAATTACACATTAAAATGAAAAAACAATTAATCACCTGTTTTGAAACATTAAGCTTTTATAAGCACCTTAATTTTAAATTATTAAACATTAAAAAAACAAGAAATATGCAATCAATCAAAAATCAATCAATCGTAAAAATGGCATTCATTGCCTTTATGTTCATGTCAACAGTGGCATTTGCACAGAAAAACTTAAATACAGAAACTTCTAGAACTCGGGAGGGTTTTATTTTTGAATTCGCCGTTGGTGGAGGTATTATTAGCGTTGAAGATAGCGAGGGAGTTCAAACTTTTAACGAAGCACAAGGAGCTATGAGTTTTCCAGAATTAAAATTTGGTTACATGATACATGACAAATTAGCTGTCACTGCATCCTTGCCGGGTAATATTTACGAATTTAAAGACAACGACAGACATTTTGGAGCGTTTATTCCATCGGTACAATATTGGGTGAAAGACCGTTGGTGGGTTCATGGAGGATTTGGATTAGCAATAGATTCTCCCGCACTTTACGATTTCGAAGATGGTGTTAACGATGACTGGAATTTTGGATGTGCTGTGATGGCTAGTTCTGGATATGAAGTTTATAAAAGAAAAAACTTCGCGCTTAATGTGCAGTCTAAAATAATGCTGGGACGCGCCTATTTAGAAGGTGATGCTTATAGAGATGCCTTAACCTTTAATGTAGGGGTAGGATTTAGTTGGTTATAAATTTAATTGATAATAAAACCATGACGCTCAAACAAGCCTATGCGACTATCATTTATTAATACAATGAGCTCATCTAAATAAGAAACTATGTTTAAAAAATACCGCATACTAAAATGGATACTAACAATTCTAGTCACTTTCATCGCCGTCATTATAATGTTAGGCATATATATGGTAAGCTTATTACCAGAGGAAGATGCTACATTAGTTACTAGCGAAGCAAAAGATATTTCCTATATTACAAATGATATACCCCCGTATAGAGGAAAAATACTTGCCGTGGTAACTAGCACAGATACTATGGGAACAAGCACCAAGAGTACAGGTTATGAACTTACTGAGTTAGCTAGAGCCTATTATGTTTTCAAGGCTAATGGTTTTGAAGTAGATATTGCTAGTCCCTTAGGTGGCCTACCCCCTGTCGTTGTAGACGATGATGATATGGGAGAATTCGACTATGCATTTTTGAATGATGATGTTCCCCAAAACAAATTAAAGAATAGCTTGCCCTTAAAGGACGTAGATACTCAAGCATATGAAGCTATTTATTTTGTTGGAGGAAAAGGCGCCATGTTCGATTTTCCAGATAATAAATACTTGCAAGAGATAATTCGAGATTTTCATTACAACAACAAAGTTATTGGAGCTGTATGTCATGGCCCTGCAGCTTTCGTAAATGTAAAACTGAATAACGGTGATTGGTTCTTGAAAAATAAAAAAGTAAGTAGTTTTACCAATAAAGAAGAGCTATTGTTAATACCAAATGCAACCACTATTTTTCCTTTCTTACTGCAAGACAAATTAATTGAACAAGGTGGAGAGTTTCAAGAAGGAATAATGTATTTGGAAAAAATGAGTCGTGACGAAAATTTAATAACTGGTCAAAACCCATGGTCTGTTTGGGTGTTAGCAGAGGCTATGGTACAACAAATGGGCTATACACCAAAACCCAGGCTAATTACTGCCGAAGAAAACGCGGTTAAAGTATTAGAAGTTTACGAAACGAAAGGATTAGATAATTCTAAAGCAGTAATTAACAAAATGATTCTAGAAAATAATCAATCTGTTTCAAGATCATTATTAGTAAATCATAGTATTGTAGCAGCAATACAAGGAGACCTAACTAGATTTCGCAACATGCTACAATTGGCTGCTTATGTAAAGGGAAAAACAAATAATTAGTAACACAGTATAAAGAACCCTGAAACATTTGTAAGAATTTAAAGAACTAATAGAGAACAATAAACATTTACACATGAAAAACAATGTTATTCTAAGCTTATTGCTCCTTTTTTCACTATTCTGTAATGGTCAACAAACGATTACTACAGAAGTTGAGAAGTTATTGAAAGCAGAACTAGCTAAAGAACCAATAAAAAGTGCTATCATACACGTCTATTCTGAATCAAAAAATATTAATTTTCAGTTTGCTGAAGATGCACTACGTTCAGAAAACTCTGTAACTACTAACAGTCCTTTCTATACAGCGAGTATTACTAAAATGCTAACAGCCACATCTATCGGAATTTTAAAAGATAGAAAAATGCTGAATTTTAATGATAAAATAGCTCTTTATTTATCAGAAGCGATTATTAATAATCTGCACGTATTAAATGGCAAAACGTATTCGAAAGACATCACGATTGCTCAATTATTACAGCATACTTCTGGACTGCCAGACTATTTCACAGGTGAAACAATTGATGGAAGCCCTAACATTATTAATCAATTGTTAATTGATAAAGAAAAATTATGGTCACCACAAGAAATGATTCAGTTTACCAAGGAACATATGAAACCAAATTTTGTGCCTGGACAGGGGTATAATTATACCGATACAGAATACGTTCTTTTGGCTTTAATAATTGAAAAAGTAAGTGGCCTTTCGTTAGATCAGTTCTTCCAACAGTACATTTTTGATCCCTTAGGCATGAAAAATTCATATATGAACTTGAAATCATCATCGCAACAGAAAGAACACAAATTAGCAGAGTTTTATGTTGGCGATATTGAGTTATCAACGTTAAACAGCCTAAGCGCCGATTGGGGAGGCGGAGGATTAGTTGCTACAACCCAAGATCTAATTAGCTTTTTAAAAGGGTTCAATAAAGGTTTGATCCTAACAAATGAAACCCGATTAGAAATGCAGAATTGGATGTATGAAACTGTAGGCATGGAATACGGCTATGGATTAAGAAAAGTATCCATAAAAGACTTAATGAATATAGATACTCCCCTTCAACTTATTGGACATACCGGGAGTACAGCATCGTTTTTATGGTATTGTCCACAACTAGACACCTATGTTACTGGCACTTTAAACCAATTAGAAGCGTCAAAAAGTTCTCTAATTTTGGTATACAACATCCTTAAACAATTAGAAAACAAATAGCTATATGAACTCATTTCAAACGGTACTTGTATGTTTTATTTTCGCTTTGGCTTCAACTTTTAATATGGTGTTTTCACAAACACCAACCAAAAATAATTGGAAAGAAGATCTTGAAATTTATAAAACCTCTTTAGAAAATAAACATATTAATCTGTACCATACGGTATCAAAAGAAGCGTTTAATAAGGAATGGGATAAAATTTATGAGGGCCTAGACACCCAAAGCGATTTTGATATTACACTTAAATTAATGCGATTAACAAGGCGCATAAATGATGGACATACAGCCGTATCATTGAGAAACATTTCTACCCATCGTTTTCCAATCGAAATTAAATTAATTGAAGGGAAATGGTATGTTACAAAAGCATTAAAAAGCGATAAACAAATCCTTACAACCACATTGGAATCTATAAACGGAACTCCAATTAATAAGGTTGCACAAAAAGTGTCAGAAATAGCGCAGTTTGTTGAAAACCAAAATTCTTTAAACGAAAGAACTGGAAGCTACTTAACCAATGCAGAAGTGCTTTACTATCTAAATTTAATCAACAAAACGAATGAAGCTACGTTTAGTTTTCGAACTAATACTAATGAAATCATACATAAAAATTTAGGTGCAATTTCTAATAAAATGTGGGAAGAAACTGATATTTCAAAACTGGTTTTAAGTGTTCCTCAAATAGAGATACCCAAAAATGAAAATCGCGATATATGGTTCGCTCCTATTTCAGGTACAAAAGCAATATATGTCAATTTTGAGGCATATCCCTCATTTGAAAAAATGAGTGCTTTTGGAGAACAATTGGTCTCTTATATTCAAGAAAAACAACTAAAGCAATTAATTATAGATATGCGAAAGAATGGTGGTGGCGATTTATATGTGGGAATTGTTTTAGCCCATGCACTTAATCTTGCCGATACCATAGATTGGGAAAATGGAGTGTTTGTTTTAACAAGTAATACAACGTTTTCTGCCGCAACTAGTAATGCAGCGCTTTTTAAACAATTGTTAAATGCAACTATTGTTGGGCAGCCCACGGGCTCCAATCCGAATGGTTATCAGGATATGGACAGCTTTACGCTACCAAACTCCAACCTTGTCATTACCTATTCCAAACGGCTTTTTCGTATATCACAACAAGCAAATACCGCCCTTCAGCCTGATATTACATTACATCAAAAAACAGATGATTTGTTTAAGGAGACTGATACATTATTGAAAGAATTAATAGGTAGACTCTAAAGAGCGCGAAAATATCACTCTTTCTATGAAATTAAGTAGCGCATAAAATATTTACTTAGCAATCCAAAAGCTAAAGCAACATCCATTACCAACCTCACTGGTTACCTCAATATCCCCTCCTAAACTCTGACAAATCTTTTTTACCATAGATAAGCCAATACCGTGTCCTTTATTTCCTTTCTTATCGGTAGCATCTAAGGTTTCATAGAGATTAAAAATTAGGTGCAATTTCTCTGGAGCAATACCCTTACCATTATCGGTTACAGAAAAATTGTAAAACACTTCGTCTTCATAACAATCTACCTTAATTTCAGTATTCGTTTTGTCGTTGTATTTTATGGCATTGGTAAATAGGTTCAGTAAAACTTGCTCGACAGCTGCTTTATTCGCGTGAAGAATAAGGTTCTCTTCAGGGAGTAAAATAGTACATAACTCATTCACATGAAGGATTTCAATAATTTCTTCCAACAATTCAAAAATATCGAAGGTAGTTTTAGATTCTTTTACGAGTCCGTCGCTTTCGTAATACTTTAAAATATTGCTTATGTAATCGCTTAAAGTTAGCGAGCTCGTTTTTAGGTACTCTAAATAATTAATACCATCTGTATCTAAAATGGAGCTGTATTTCTTTTTCAGTATATCGCTGGTAATAATAAGATTGGCTAAAGGCATTTTCATATCATGCGAAATAACTCCAGCAAACTCCTTAAGACGCTCATGCTGCTCTACCAACTCTTTTTGCTGTGCCTTTGCCTTATTATTGAGCATTCTTAGCTCAATAAGTTTTTCAATTTGTTTTCCAAGATTCTTTAGTAATTCCTGTTCCTCATCAGACAAGACTCTTGGTTTGTAATCTAAAATACACAAAGTGCCAATTGCGTACTTGCCCTCAATAATAATGGGAACGCCCGTATAGAATTTCACAGCATTATCTTTTGCTGTAACTAACGGATTATTGGCAAATAGCGGATCTTCATCTGCGTTTTCAACCACAAATAAATCCTTTTGCTGAATGGCATGAGAACAAAATGAAATATCACGAGGTGTCTCACACATATCAACTCCTACCCTAGACTTAAACCATTGCCGGTGATCATCTACAATACTAAATAAAGACACCGGGGCGCTAAGATATTTAGACGCCATTTGAGTGAGCATATCGAATTCATCTTCCGGTAACGTATCAAATAATTTTAACGAATTTAAAAAATCAATCCGCTCACGTTCAGAAATTGCTGTAGTACTAGTGTTAGTCATCTCCGTAAAGATAATATATTTATAATTTCATAGGAGTTTTTAGTGCATATGATGGTAATAACGTTACTTTTTTAACAGATTTTATTAATCGTACAACCTATAGTTATAAAAACCAATAATTTAATCCCCTCCAAAATATCTGTATTTGGTTGTACCTTTAGCCAATGAATGTCACTCTAGAAAACGAAAAGATAGACACCATACCCCTTTCTACTGTAGAAGAAGGTGCTGCTCTTGCCGTGCAAACTTTTTATATGGTTGCTCTTAAAAACCATATAAAATTAAGTGGAATGGCAGATCGTAAATCTAATTTGGTTCTTGCCGTATGTGCGCTCCTTATATCGGGGATTCTAACAAATAGCTTAAAGTTTTTTCAGAAAACTGGCGACCAATACTTACTTATACCCACTGGGTTATTTGTATTCTTTATGCTTGTGGCAATGGTACTCTCTATTTACGCAACAATGCCTAAAATTACGAGAGGAACTTTTAGCAAGGAAGCAGTGATAGCACATGATGTGAATTTAGCTTTCTTCGGAAACTTTCATAAAATGGAACTAGAAGAATACGAATGGGCCGTAAAACATATGCAATCTAATACACAAGAAATTTATAAAGTACTCACCAAAGATCTTTATTTTTTAGGCGCGGTATTAGATAAGAAATTTAGAATTCTAAACATTACTTATGTAGTTTTAGTTGTAGGTGTTGTTGTATCTGTAGCGGCTTATATTTGGGCCTTTTATAGACATACCCAATGATGTAACCTCCTTCCTAGATTAATCCTTAACATGTTGCGTCAATAAAAAAACCTCCTCCGATTTCTCGAAGAAGGCTTCTCTAACTATCTAAAATTAATTATGAAATTACTCTTTTACAATCTGATGCGTTAGTTGTTCTCCGTTTTCTGTATTCACTAAGAACAAATAGGTGGCACTTGCTAATTCTGAAATATCTATACTCATTTCTGAAAGCGTCTCTCTTGCATCTATCGTCTTTATCAAACGTCCTGTTACATCGTAAATACGCACGTCTTGTAACGGAATATGTTGCGGATTGCTCAACATAACGAAGTCTGTAGCAGGGTTTGGATACATGCTTACGCTTGAAATATCAAAGCTATTATCACCTATTCCTAGTACGGCTTCTACAGTAAGATTGAAAGTACAGTCTGCCTCATTACCTGAAGCATCAGATACGGTAATAGTCACCGGATACACGCCTGGGTCTAACAAGTCACCAACTGCTGGTGATTGACTTACAACATTGACAGGGTCTGTACAATTATCTGTAGCAGTTACCGCTCCTGATGTGATAAAGTTTTCTACTTCATACTGAGTTCCTTCTATAGTTTGTACTGTAAAGTCTACAGGACAATCTAATTCTGGAGCTATTTCATCAAGAACTGTTACTGTTGCGGTACATGTTGCAGTGTTCCCTGAAGGATCTTCTACTGTTACCGTTACCACAATTGGTGTTCCTACATCATCACAGTTAAAATCTGTAATGTCTGCAGAGGTTTGAGCAATACCACAGATATCGTCGCTCATCACCACAAGGTCTGCTGGGTCTATACTCGCCTCTCCATTTGCATCGAGTGATACGGTAAGATCCATACAACTAACTGTTGGAGCTATTACATCTTCTACTGTTAGCGTTGCTGTACATGTTGAAGTATTACCACCATCGTCTGTAACTGTTATGGTTACCGTGTTGTCTCCTACGTCTGCACAAGTAAATGTGTCTGGAGATACACTAAAAGTAAGGTTCGTGCCCCCACAAGCGTCTGTAGACCCTCCATCGAAGATGGATGCATCTATAATACTAACCATTCCTAGTGCATCTAACTGCACGCTAGCGTCTTGGCAGACTGCATTTGGCATAACACCATTCTCTACAGTTACTATGGCTGTACAGCTACTGCTTAATCCTCCAGCATCTGTAGCAGTAAGGGTTACAATATTGTCACCGAGGTCTGCACAGGTAAAGCTGTCTATATCGATACTCAAGCTTGTAATTGCACAGTTATCGGTAGAACCTCCATCTACATCGGCGGCTACAATGGTAGCATTTCCTGTAGCATCTAGCATCACTGTAATATCTTGACAAACCGCCATTGGTGGATCATCGTCTGTTACTGTTACCGTAAAGCTACACGTAGCTGTGTTTCCGTTAACATCTACTACAATAAACTGGTTCGTGGTAACCCCTATCGGGAATATTTCACCACTAGCAATACCTGCTTGTTGAACAACAAAGTCGATACCACAGTTATCGGTGCCTACAGGAAGTGGGAAGGTAACGGTAGCGCCACATTCACCATTGTTAGTAGGAGCAACTATATCTGCTGGACAGAAAATCATTGGTGCTATGTTGTCTTCTACGGTTACTACAGCTACACAAGAGCTTGTATTTCCGTTTACATCGGTTACCGTTAGTGTTACATTGTTTGGTCCAACATTAGAACAATCGAAGGTATCTATATCGACTGCAATAGACGCTATTCCGCAGGCATCGGTAGAACCTCCGTCAACATCGGCAGCTACGATACTTGCATCGCCGTTAGCATCTAGTTGGATTGTGATATCCTGACACACTGCTGTTGGTGCTACGTTGTCTTCAACGGTTACTGTTGCGGTACACGTACTGCTGTTTCCGTTTACATCGGTTACTGTTAAGGTTACTGTGTTAGCCCCTACATCGGCACAGGTAAATGTACTTGGAGAAATCCCAAGCGCAGCGATTCCGCAGTTATCTGTAGAGCCACCATCGATATCTCCAGGTGTAATACTAGCATTTCCTGTAGCATCTAATTGTACTGTAATATCTGTACATACTGCAACAGGAGGTTCGTTGTCTACAACTGTTACATCAAAGGTACAGGTCGCTGTATTTCCAGAAGGATCGGTAGCCGTTGCGGTAACGGTTGTGGTTCCCACTGGAAAACTTGTTCCTGGATCTTGAGAATATGTTACTGCCGCACTACAGTTATCGGTTGCAGTTGCTGCAAAAGATACGATGGCTCCACACGCTCCTGGATCGTTATTCACTGTAATATTGGCTGGACAGGTAATAACAGGATTTTCGGTGTCGTTCACCGTTACGTCAAAACTACACGTAGCTGTATTTCCAGCTCCGTCTGTTACCACAAAGGTGTTAGTTGTTGTTCCTACTGGGAAAGTACTTCCGCTAGGTAGACCAGCAGTTTGAGTAACACTCAATGCCGCGTATGTAATAATTATTTGACCATTTCCAGTACGCACTCCGGCATTTGTCATACCTGAAGTAACACCACCTACATAACTAGAACCTCCAGCTCCACCTGCACCAGCAAATCCGTCCCCAGAATTACCTCCGCCACCAGAACCACCACCGTAGAAACCGCCACCACCGCCACCGCTAGCTACACTTTGCGTTCCATCTACTCCAATACCCCCAATTCCTAGAGTACCTGGGTTTCCAGGAGGGCCGTTAGGACCGTTTCCTGCAGCACCGCCCATGGCAGGAGTTCCTCCTTTACCACCAGCTCCAGCATTTGGAAAAGCACCTAGAATTCCACTCCATGAAGGATCCTCTCCGTCGGTACCAGTGAATCCTCCTCCTGAGCCACCGTTACCACCAATACCGCAAGGTACGCAACTACCATTTACATAATCTCTTCCACCACCGCCACCGCCACCGGCAACGATTACACGATCTGCTAATGTCATTCCTCCTAAGCGTACGTCAGAAGCTCCTCCTCCACTACCTGCAAACCCACCGGTTCCTGTAGAAGGTGTTCCAAAGCCTCCTACTCCGCCACCGTTAAATCCGCCAATACCATCAACACCCTCACCACCTACAAAAATAGTAAGTACATCGCCAGGGGTAACCGCCAAGTCTCCACTCGCTTGACCACCAAGGCCACCGATACTCGGATCAAAATCTTCGATAATCATGTCTTGTCCTGCTCCACCAAATGCCTCAATTGAGATGCTTGTTACACCTGACGGAACTGTAAATGTTTGCATAGCTCCTGTGAAATCGAATGTTTCAGTAGTAATAAATCCAGAACAGTTATCAGTTGCCATTGGAGATGTATAAGTTACAACAGTCCCACAATTTCCAGGATCATTATTAACTGTAATATCTCCTGGGCATGTTATTGTTGGGTCTTCTGCATCATTTACGGTTACATTGAATGTGCAAGTTGCTGAATTTCCAGCACCATCTGTTGCAGTAGCCGTTACGGTAGTGGTTCCCACTGGGAATTGCGTACCTGGATCTTGCGAATAGGTAATGCTTACCGTACTTGGGCAGTTATCGGTTGCTGTTGCCGCAAACGTTACAATTGCCCCACATTCTCCTGGGTCATTATCTACTGTTATGTCTGCTGGACAAGTAATTGCGGGCGGGTCATTATCTTCTACGGTTACTGTATCAGAATCTGATGCCGTACAACCATTTCCATCTGTATAGGTATACGTAATGGTATGAGTTCCTGTTCCAGAAGCATTGGTATCAAAAGTATACGTCATTCCGTTACCATCATCGGTAACACCAGGACCACTATATACACCCCCTATTGGTGTTCCACCACCTTGTCCAGTTAATACTAGTGTAGGGCAAACAGGACTTGCAGGTGCAGTAAAAGTTACTGTAGGCAATGCAAATACTTCAACATCGTCTGTAGCGCTTGCAGTACAGCCATTGCCATCCGTAAATGTATAGGTTATTGTGTGCGTCCCTACCCCTGCCGCTGCAGGATCAAAACTATAGGTCATTCCGTTGCCATCATCAGTAACGCCAGGACCACTATACACGCCTCCTGTTGGAGTTCCGCCCCCTAAACCAGCTTGCACACCGGCATCGACACAAAGGTCTGCTGGGGCTGTAAAGGTTACTGTTGGTAAAGCGAAAACTTCTACATCGCTTGAAGCCGTTGCCGTACAACCATTGCCATTGGTAACGGTATAGGTTATTGTGTGCGTCCCAACCCCTGCTGCTGCAGGATCAAAGCTATAGGTCATCCCGTTGCCATCATCAGTTACTCCAGTACCTGAATAAACTCCTCCAGTAGGATTGACGTTACCCAGTCCCGTTTGAATACCAGAATTTATACATACATCCGATGGTGAAAAATCATCACAGGTTGTTCCATCGCCGGTAACAGTACTTGGACTACAGAGAGAAGCTTGCCATGGTGACAAATCTGAACAAGGTGGTGTGGGCGTATTTATCGTATTAATCATTGCTACATTTCCAAAATCATCAAACACACCCCATTGTGTGCCATCCCAACGGATAAAAGCATTAAATGGGCTGGCTCTCAAATACGATGGACGACCATTAAAAAGGGTTGCTTCTAAAGTATATTCTCCTCCAGCATTACAATTATTAGCAGATAATGTTATTGTTGTTCCTGTACCGGCTGAGAAAATTGTGGGTGATTCAAATACTTCAATATCATCGGTTGCGCTTCCTGTACACCCATTAGCATCAGTAAACGTGTAGGTTAAGGTATGCGTTCCCACCCCTGCTGCTGCAGGATCAAAGGAATACGTTGTTCCGTTACCATCATCAGTAACGCCGGGGCCGCTATACACTCCACCAGTAGGAGTTCCGCCACCTAAACCAGTTTGTACACCGTCATCAACACAAAGATCGGCCGGGGCTGTAAAGGTTACTGTTGGCAATGCGAATACTTCTACATCGTCTGAAGCTGAACCAGAACAACCATTTCCGTCTGTAAAGTTATAGGTTATGGTGTGCGTCCCAACCCCTGCTGCTGCAGGATCAAAGGAATACGTTGTTCCATTTCCGTCGTCGGTTACGCCTGTTCCGCTATACACGCCTCCTGTAGGAGTTCCGCCACCTAAACCAGCTTGTACCCCCGCATCAACACAGAGGTCGGCAGGAGCTGTAAAGGTTACTGTAGGAAGGGCAAAAACTTCAATATCATCGGTAACAGCAGTTCCTCCAGAAGTATATGAAAGCGTATGCACTCCAACACCTGCAGCGGCAGGATCGAAGCTATAGGTCATTCCATTTCCATCGTCTGTAACACCAGGACCACTATACACCCCTCCTGTTGGCGAACCACCTCCAAGACCGGCTTGCACTCCAGCGTCTACACAAAGGTCTGCAGGAGCCGTAAATGTAACTACGATATTTAAATTTGCAAATGGCACAGTAGATAAACCAGCTCCTGGAGCAACTCCATTGTCATAATTTGAAGGGTTTTCGAAATCTGCCATGCCTACTAGTACATTACGACTTCCTGGAGTATATTCTGTTTTTCTTGGTGCAACGGCCGCAAAGCCATCAACCACCAAAGCACTTAAATAGATGCCTGATGGATCTTCGCTTGGTGGAATATTTCCACCTGGCGTAGCAGAAACACCTGTATACATTACTGAATAAATATCGTCAACACCATTTGTTGGGTCGGTATCACTATCTTCATATGCATAAAAAGTTTCTCCATTTGATGCAAGAGCAAAAGTTCCTGAGACAAGCACCGCCGTACCACACCCAAAACCAGATGTGTCTGAACATGTAGCTGTAAACACGTTAGACGCGGTTTCTGTAATTACTATAACATCCCCCTGATCAATTTGTCCGCCAGCTGGGGCAGTCCACTGCACAACTCCTTCTCCAGTTGAAGCAAACATTAGGGTAGTGTTATTAAATGATTCTTCTGTAAAATATACAACCGTTCCTGCAGGTACATCTTGTGCAGCCGCAAACGAAAATGAATCCATCGATCCTAATTCGTGTGTCATACCCATAACTGCAACTAGAGGATCAGACATACTTGTATCGTCATTTGTAATGCTTCCAGTAGCAGCATTTGGCGTTCCTCCATCATAACCTGTTCCAGAAGCTACCATTAGCTCAATGGTCTCGGTAGGTTCAACAATAGCGTCTACAACGGGTGTAATTGTTACATCTACAGAAGTATTTCCAGTGGTAATTAAAGCAGTACCTGCTGTTGCACTAAAAGTAGCTGCTCCGCTAACCGTATAATCGGTTGTAAGTGTGGCTGTACCTGAAACATCAAAATTAACCGTGGTATCTGCCGCCGCTGGTGCATCAAGCAAGAACGTATACACCATACTTGTTCCGCTATCTTCAACAGTAGTAGACGGTGCTACCGTTACCGACAGTGCTGGATTCGCAGATCCTGTTGTAATAATAATGTTTGCAAAAGGTACTGGAGAAAGTGCTCCCGTTGGTTGCGAATGCAACCAGTTTGCTATATTTTGAAAATTTGCTTGATCTACAGTCACTCCGCGAAGTGTTGGATCATATTCTGTTCTTTCTGAAGGAGCTGATGGAAAACCATCTACTACCACAGATCCCGCATATACGCCTGAAGGGTCTTCTATAGCTGGAATATTTCCTCCTGAAGCAGATGACGTTCCTGTAAATAATACAGCGTCAACGCTTGTAATTCCGTTTTCTGGGTTTGTATCTGAATCTCGATATGCAAATATAGAAGCACCTTGACTTGCCAAGTCCCAAGTACCGCTTATAATGGATACCGAACCGCAGGTTCCGCTATTACAAGAAGTAGTAAAAACATTCGAACCTGTTTCTGCAACTACTACAACTTCACCTCGTACAATACCTCCTGCTGGTGCAGTCCATACTGCAACACCTCCTCCTCCGCCAGAGAAGTTTAATTGGTTGTTGTTAAAATCTCTTTCAGTAAAATATACTTGTACACCCGCTCCTATATCGTCTAAGGCAACAAAAGAAAAGCTTTCGGGTGTTATGGGTGGTGAGTGCGTTGAACCTGTCACTGCGACAAGTGGCGTAACAGAGATACTATCGTCATTTATAATTGTTCCGGTTCCTATACTAGGCGCACCGGCATCGTATCCTGTACCAGAAGTTATAGTTAAAACAACAGTTTCGTCTGGCTCTAAAGTTCCATCGCCAACAGGCGTAATGGTCACTGATGCCGTTGTTGCACCATTCGGAATGGTAACTGTTCCTGTAGAGGCGTTAAAACTAGCTGCTCCAGATTGGTTATAGTCTGTTGAGAAAGTCGCTGTTCCGCCTACTGAAAAATTAGCGGTAACAGGTCCTACTGCTGCTGCTGATAGTGTGAACGTATATACCATTCCAGTTCCACTGTTTTCATTTACTGAAGTTGGCGCCGTTGTAACCGTTAAAACTGGATTTGCACCACCAAGATTTAAATTGGTAAAAGGCACTGTAGATAACAGTTGTTGTGAAACATAACTTACGTAGTTTGTTGGATTCTCAAGACTCGCTTGACTTACACCATCTCTTAGAGTAGCAGGGTTGAACACATACTCGACTCTATCTGGACCAACAAAGTCATCTGAGTCGTTAGGAAAACCATCTACGATTACTGCATTTGGATAATCTATTGCTGGACTCTCACTAGCCGGAATAGCTCCACCGTTTTGCAACAGGCTTTCACCTGAGCCAGTATACATTACCGAATATATTTGAGTAATACCATTTAACACATTCTCATCTGTATCTGAATATGCATACAGACCATCTCCGTTGGTAGCTAAATTAAAAGAACCATTACCATTGGTGGTAGAGGCCGTAAGTGAACCACAATCACCAGAAGAACATGTAATCGTAAATGCATTGGAACCCAAATCTTCGTTAATAAAAACAACGACTCCCGTTGCAAGCCCTCCGGCACCAACAACATATCTAATTACACCTTCACCTGTCGTACCTGTACCAAAAGTAAAAGCATTAGAACCACTTACATATTCATTTTCGGTGAAGTAAATTACCTCTCCCCCTGGAATATTTTCTGTAGCAACAAAAGTAAATCCATCGTCCCCTGCACCTCCAGAGATATGATTCATTCCTACAATTACAACTTTTTGTGCAAAACTGTTGGTCACTAGAAATAGTGAGCAGAGCGCGATACAGAGTAAGGTAATTTTTTTCATAATGGTATTATTTAATTCGATTATCGTATTGACTAGTTTGAAAAGCAAAAATACGAGTCCTTTAACTTATTATAAATACGTAGTTATACGTAATTTACTGGTTATTAATTAAGTACAAATATATGGGTTATGCCAACCCGTATAGGCAACTTCTTCAAATTCGCTATACAGTCCTTCCAAAAAATTAACGTCAAAAGTTTCAACTACGTTGTTTTGAATTTCATTATTGATAAATTCCAATTTCCGAAGCAAAAATGCCTCTGGTTGTGATTCATTTAAACTGTTAAACAAAATTTTCCCTCTGGGTGAATCGATTGTTTTATTTTTAATTGCAGCTTCTAGGTTTTTCTCTAATTTTTCTTCAGAAGAAATGCAAGTCATTAATGTGAGGCCTGCCTCATACCCAAGAAGTGAAATTATATTTGGAGCATCATCGTATTGGGCTTCAAATTCTTTCTGAAAAGTCTTCATTGCCTCAGTTTCATCATTAAAAGACCATGATGCCATTGACACTACATTTTCAATAGTTAAACTTTCAGAAATTGTACATTCCTCTGTCATTAATGGTATTGCCACAATTGGAGTTGACATTGCTCGATCATCTTTGGCCAAAACATTGAAAACTTTTTGACCTTCCTTATAGCTGAAAGTGGCAAAAATTACATCTGGTTTAATAGCATTAATATCGTCTACAAGCGTTTCAAAAGTTTCAGACTTATAGTCCATCGGGCTCACGTAAAACTTATCAATCGCACCCCCTTCACTCGCGTAACCACGAACAAAACTCTCGGTAAGGTGATAGGCTCCATCATATACAGATGAAGCAGAATATCCTTTCTTTCCGTAGTTCTTGGCTGCATAGGCTCCTGCTAGATAACTAGCTTGACACACACCGAGGGTGACATGAAGCACATACGGACTTTTATTCTCTTTCTTTAAATATGAGCTACCAATGTCTATATGCAAGAGCGGTTTTCTATAATTATTGAAAAGCGCTATAAATTGATTAATCAGGGTCATTCCACAAAAAGAAATTACTGCATCAACATTATCTTGAAGCAGTAATTTTTCTGCAGATTTAAGCAGGTTTTCGTTACTGGCAGTTCCAGCACTTTCTATTACTAATTCTGTCTGAGCTCCTTTAGAAGGATGCATAGACAAGGCATGTTTAAAGCCATTCACAAAATCTAGGGCTAGCCTTGGATACATGTCTGACCTTGGTAACAGAATACCTAGCTTAATTGCCATAATTAATTTCTTGACGGATATGTACCTTCTAATGCAATGATAAACCGAACTACCTGAAAAGGCGGTACATTATTTTGTTGTTGCTGTCCTCCAATAGGGTTTACGGTTGTAGCAGCTGTAGAGGTTACACCTCCAAGCGTAGCTCCGGGTGTTGAATCTTCACTAAACGCACCAGGGTGATTTGAGATAACTTGACCTGAAGCAATACCTTCTCCACCAGATGAAGCCGCAACAGCAATTGTAGTTGTTGCAGTAGAACTTGCCGTATGTGTATGATTTGCCAAGGTAGCAACAGTAGCTACAACAGTTTCTTGCCCACCTTTTTGACCCTGCTGTCTATTGCTCAATCCAGGACCATTACCCACGTGCATAGCCATCCTACCTCGTAGCTCTGGTAGACCAAATGTGGTTCGCCCATCGCCACCATACATAGTACCGAGTAAAGAAAATAAGGCTTGATATTGTGAAATTGGTAATAATTGTCCGTCGCAGTTTGCCCAGCCTCTTGGTGCGAAATTACCTCCAAACATTACTATTTGTGCTATAAAAGGATCCATAAAATTTGTATTTAATTAGTTAGTTATATTGAAAGATTGAATTCTATTTGTGTATCTCCTAAAAACATATTTGTTTTAGGGAATAGTTTTTTTCCTAAATTTTGATTTGTCTCCCAGTGTTTTGCTGAAATATGAGCGCCAGTATTATTTAGAACTAGCTCGGTAAAATCTGTTCTACCCGCATGACTTACTTTAAAATAGACACGTGCTGCTTTGTCTTTTGGTTTATTCGGAAAGTTAGAAATGAAGTTGTAGTCACCTGAGCTGTTTGTTTTTAACTGACCACGGTTTCGAAATTTAGTAGAGTTTTGAGAAAGATGCCAGACTTCAATAGTGGCATTTTGAATGGGTTGTCCAGTACTTTTATCATAAAGAGTTCCATTCACTTTAATTTCTTTACCAAATAAAGAAATACGAAGATCTGTTTTCTCTTCTATATACGGATTATAACCAGCAAATGGACATTCTGTTGTTAGGGCATTGGCTAGGCCTGAGGACAATAGAGCTACACCCGTTGTTGCTATTGCAGACTTCTGCAAAAACAACCTCCGTGAGGTAATTTTTTTCATATTGAATTAGTTAGTTGTTGTGAAAATAGCAAATAAAATTCAAAGTTTTGACAAAAATCGGTTATCTGTTAAAACTGGCGATTAAATGCAATTTTCAACTAGGCAAAAAATTTAGAAAATGAATTTATATGCCAATACATAGTTATATGTATTTTTGAAACACCCATAAACGGCTCCCTAATTATGAACAATATGAATAATAATCAGGCTATTAAAGAAATAACTACTACAATTCTAAATCCCGAGATTGACTATTTACAGCTTTCAAAGGCTCTTACGGAATTACAAAGTATATTCTCTACATTATCTGAAGTAGATTTTAATAAGCCAGAGATGGAAGCAACAGTGCATTTACCCTCTGGAGTGGCGATTGCCCCTAAATGGGCCAGTAGATGCCTAGACGATATGATTAGAACCAAACGATTTATAACTGGTATATACAAAGCTATTCTTTCAAAGCAAAAAGAAAATCCAAATAGACCGATAACAGTCTTGTATACGGGTACCGGGCCCTTTGCAACTTTACTCATGCCGCTAACTACTATCTTTAGCCCAGCTGAGCTTCAGCTCATACTTATAGAAGTAAATCTGCATAGCGTTGAGAGTCTCAAAAGAGTAATAACTAAAATGGACGCAGAGAGTTATGTTCATTCCATTCATAATTGTGACGCCAGTATTTTTAAATTACCAAAAAATACCGAAGCAGATATTTTAGTGGTAGAATGTTTACAACATGCATTAGCGCGCGAACCCCAGGTAGCCATATGTTATAACTTACTCCCGCAATTAAATAAAGACACTATTTTAATCCCGCAGGAGATTTCATTGCACATTGCCGCCATAGACATATCGGGTATGAATAATTCTTTACTAACCAATTCAAATACACCTGCCACAGATTTTATGGAAAAATCTGATCCAGTGTTCACCTTAAATAAAGATGCAATTTTACAAGACGCTCATACATTTTTTAAACCAGGGTTCTCCTTTGCTGAACACGTAGTTAATTTTTCTGAAGAACAGCTGAAAGAGAAAACAGCGCTAGCCATATTAACAGATATTCATGTGTATGATTCTGAAAAGATTAAATTTCGAGAAAGCGGCTTAACAACATCTTCAATGATTTCAAACGCTGTTACGGGTGGTAAAAAAACCATTACAACCAGGTATATACTTAGTGACGATCCCTATTTACTTACATCTGTTAATTAAAAAAGCCCGCACTAAAAGGCGGGCCATAAAAGAAAATATACTGATTAGCTTCTTGACGGGAATACTCCTTGCAGTGCAATACATACGTAGATTCCTAAATACGGATTACGAATATTATATGCTTGACCGCTCCCCATATTCGATTGGGTTACTCCTCCTAATGAAGCGCCAGGCGTTACATCTTCTGAAAAGGAGTTTGCAGAGCTCGAAAGTACTGAGGTTGAGCTTGCTTCATCGCCAGTTCCGGTATTTACGCCTACTTTTACAGAGTGATTGTGCTGCGGCATCTGCGCAACAGTCATTGTGTGCGTATGATTACCTCCTCTTTCTCCCCAAGAAATATTGTCTTGCCCTGGTCCATTACCAATGCCAACGATTGAACGACTCCTTAAATCGGGTAAACCGAATGATGTACGGCCGTCTCCCCCAAAGGTAGTCCCTATTAAAGCGAATAATGCGGAGTATTGGCTAATTGGTAATAACTGTCCTTGACATATTGCCCAGCCGCGTGGCGCAAAATTAAATCCGAATGCTTGTATTTGTCCTAAAAATGGTGTCATAATATCTTTGTTTTTTTAAATTTATATTGGTTAGTTTTTATTCGATCCCTTTGTCATCGACAACAAGTTCTGGTAAAGAAATTGAAATCAGTGAGCCATTAGAAGTCGTTAACGTGCACGTTCCGAATTTATCAAACGTTGCTGTTAGCTCTCCCCCACCTTCATAGCGGTAGTAGGCTTCTATACTGTGTGTTCTAATAAGAACTCCCCAATGTTGCGGATTCGGAAACCCTGGAATTCTATCGGCGGCAATGTCTATAAAATTAAGTGCTCCCATACCCGGAACTTCTAAAATTATATTACCCTGCTTCTCAAATGCTGCAGAACCTCCCTTAGCAGGGATATTCTTAGCCTCACTTGTGCTTATTGGCCAGATGTAATTGTTTTTCACGTTTAGTGTGTACATATTTTAAAATTTATTTGGTTAATAATAGTGCTAAAGTACTATCAACAAACAAATCACACCATACGTAAAAACACGTAAATTACTGAATTAGTGAAAGTTAAAAATTTTCTATGCCACCCCGTTTACGGTAAGAAAGGTAGTAACCCAGACAATAATAGAAGAAATAGAGATGCCAATTACATTGGCCCAAAACGCTTTTTTACGTTCAATTTTAAAAATATAAGCCGCGATGGTTCCTGCATAGACACCGGTGCCAGGCAGGGGTATTGACACAAAGAAGATAAGTCCCCAAAACCCGTATTTTTCGATTTTATTCCCCGATCCTGTTTTCGCTCTTCTTGCTACCCAAATTGCAGATTTCTTATAGAAACGCCATCGCAAGAGTGATGTATTTATATATTTCAGAAAAAATAGCATAATTGGAAACACCAATATATTTGCAGCTAGCGCTATTACAAAAACGAAAAACGGATTTAAACCATTAGCGATACCGTACGGTATACCCACCTTGGCTTCTCCAAAGGGAGATAAACTCCACAATATAGTTATAATGGTTTCTTTAATCAATTTATCTACTTAATCGCGCAAAATTACACTTTCTATCGCCCATAAAACTCCATTGATTCTTAAATATTTTGTAAAAAAATGATATTTATATAAGTTATAAGTATTTCAAGCAGATAAAATTATGAAAAATGGAAAATTGGCTATACGCAAACGATGTTACACTATATAAAACAGGACTCTCTGTTATTGCCATTTACTTGATTATTTTGCTCTATACTCGAATTTTCGGCTTAAGAACCTTCGCAAAAATGACGAGTATCGACTTTGCTGCGACCATTGTAATGGGGTCTATTTTTGCAGATGTAATTGGGAGCACAGATTATTCTATACTTAAAGGTAGTATTGCTTTATGTATCATTATACTATTACAAACTTTGTATTCTTTTTTTATTCGGAAATCGAACCTATTTGAACGAATGGCGACCAACACCCCTATTTTACTAATGAAAGATGGAGAACTCCTTAAACAAAACTTGGCCAAGGCAAACGTTAGTATTTCAGATTTATATGCGAAGCTGAGGGAAGCAAATGTTATTGAGATGAGCGAGGTAAGAGCTGTGGTGTTTGAAGTCACCAGCGATATCTCTGTGTTGCATACTCAAGGTGATGAAACCTTAGCAAAAGAGTTACTAGAAGGTGTTTCTAATTAAAATCGATAGGCATACTGCACCCCTGCTCCAAAAATAGCATCAGAACTTGAACTGCTATCAAATCCAGTAAGCAATGTAAATGTTCCCAACTTTTGCGTTGGATAGGTAATTTCTAGAGAATGGTGTGTTGTTGTTAAAGTTTCAGCAAAAGGGGAAACAAGTCTTCCAAAATTTTTAACAAAAGACGATTTAACCTTCCATGCAAACTTATTATAAACGCCTGCGACCGCGACATGGTGCATCGATAACGAATTGCTTATAAAGGTAACTCGATCTTCGTTTAATTCACCTCTGGGTGCTGTAATCATAAACGGTAAACCAATCATAGCGCCTTCATAGGTCCATCCACTTCTATAGACACTATTATTAAAGTAATTATCAAATCCGCTACCTCCAGTTGCACCACTTTGGTCTTTGGTTGTTATAAATTCGTATACGATTCCTGAAATAAATGTATTTTTTTTCGGCTGCACATAAATACCCCATACCCCATCTGGAAAGTTAGAAAATCCCGTACCACTACCATCTTCAAAAGGATGTTCATGATATATAGATGTGGAAGCAAAAGAGGTTGAAAATTTATAGTCAAACAAGTAGGTTCCTAGATGATTTCCGACTGCATTATAAATTTCTCCATCTACACCAATCTCTGGAGATTCCCGAGCTGTAAAGACATCTACAAAAGCACTAAAATCATTTTTAAGTGTACCGAAATCTGGTGAAGTTCCCGCCCATTGCGCAAAGTGTTGAATCTTTGCCGTAAACGAGTGATTCTCATTAAAATTTGTAATCAAGGCAAAATGTTTATAATGGAGTCGAGTATTGCGTGTAATTCGATCGTCATTTAACTCGTAATGAGCGATTCCTGCATCTACGCTAAATGTGCGTGAAATTTTTAGTGGAGCAGCTGAGGCAATTCTTATTCCAGGAAGTGGCCTGGCGTTTCTTGTCCACAGGTAATTCTTATTAATTGCTGAAAGTCCTTGTGCCACTTCTGGGAATTCTTTGGCACCGGCAGTGATATCTAGCCAAGAATTTCGAAACTGTAGGTACAAATTCTTTCTTTGAAACTCATCGGCTACATTATCTCTATAGTAAAAAGCACCCCCAGCCAAAATTTCACTATTTTCAGTAAGACTATAAATAGCTTCACCTTCTAACAAACCAGCTATGGCACTTACTCTGCCTACTTTGCCCGATGTATTTGTATACATCCATAAGGGTAAACTATCGTTTGTACTTACATAACCCGAAGCTTCTACCGACCCATTAAACGAGACATTAGATTGGCTATAACAAAAACATGTACCCAAAAGAAAAAAAACAAGCAGGTGTGTTCTCATTATAATTTTATTATCTGAACCATCGCTGAAAGAATGACTTCTTTTCTTCTGTGTAGCTATAACCGTACTTGTTACCGTATCCGAAATTGTTGGACGAAACGTTGTTTAAGATTACAGAAGCACTCGGCAATCGTTTGCTATTGATTGCATCTTTTAAGAACTCTAGCAATTTCTTATCTGTATGACCGGCTCTTACAACATATAGAAGAACATCGGCTAGTTGTGTTATTAAGATGGTATCTGTAACTAACATCGCCGGCGCTGTGTCTACGATAATATAATCGAAGTCATTTTCAATTTCTTCAAAAAATGCTCCAGTTCTTGGCCTCATTAAAAGTTCTGCTGGATTCGGTGGAATAACACCAGAGTGTATAATTTTCAAATTTTCATTCAGACTACTTTGTTGCATTAGCTCTTTAGCCGTCACTGTTTCGTCAATGATATACTCTGTTAGGCCTCTGTATTTATTTTTATCTCCATCGAGATATCTATGTAATTGAGGGTTTCTGATATCGGCCCCAACTAAGATTACTTTTTTACCCGTTAAGGCTAATGTTAGTGCTAAATTAAAGGCAACAAATGTTTTTCCTTCACCTTTTACTGTAGAAGTTACAAAAAGTCGTTTTGCTACATCTGCATCCTTTTTATCTAAGAATTGATATTGCAAATTAGTACGCAAAATTCTAAACGACTCAGCCAACATACTTCGGTCATTCTGTCGTACAAGTTCGTCTTCGTTCTTGCCTAGTTTTGGCACTTCACCCAACAGATTAACTTGAGGTAAAATTCGCTCTATATCCCTTCTATTTTTTACCTGCGTATCTATTAAATTGCTTATGTAGATTATTAAAAACGGAATTAGCAGACCAATTAATAGGGCGCCAGCATAAATAACTAATCGATTTGGACTAACAGGTGCTTTACTACTAAAGGCACTATCTATAATTTTTGCCTTTGGCGAAGTAACCGCTAATGAAATAGATGCTTCTTCTCGCTGTTGCAATAAGAACAAAAACAATTGTTCTTTTATTCCTTGTTGGCGATTTATCTCACGAAATAATTTTTCCTTTCTCGGAACCTTCGCAATCTGCGAGTTTAGCGTCGCTTCTTTGTAATTTAAATCGCGTAAAGTAATCTTTAAACTGCTTCTTTGATTTTCTAGACTTCCCTTAATTCCCGTTCTAATTTGAGCTATTTGATTGCTAAGATTAACTACTACAGGATTCTGGGACGTAGAATTCTTTAACAGTCTGTTACGTTCCAAGATTAACTGGTTGTAGTTTACAACGGCCGAAGATATTTCTGGCCCTTGAATTCCTATATTAGTTGGTAACAAATCATTAGCACCAGCATTTTCCATATAATCTACCATGGTATTGGCTAGCTCTAATTGGGTTCCAACATCTAGTTGTCTCTTATCGAATTCACTCGCATTCTGAAGTATAATTTGCGCCTCAGTTTCTATGTCTGTAAGCCTATTGGTACTTTTAAATGTTTCTTTATTTTGCTCGACAGAATCTAATTCTCTTGTAATTATTTCTAGTCTTGAGTCTATAAAATTAGAAGTCTTTTGCGCTACTTGATTTTTATCATTAATTGCATCTTCATTGTACTGAAATATTAATTCATTGATAAAATCTTCGGCTTTTTGACGCACGGGCGACTGCATAGAAAGTGAAATAACGTTGCTATAGCGATTGTCTGTTGCTACGTTTATTCTATTTTGATATTGCACCGCTGTACTTTCAACAGGCGCATAACTCACCGAAATAGTTTTTCCTATAAATTCTGAAAAGGAAACGCTTTGATCAAAAACTGGTATAACCGTAATTTCGCCAAAAGGAAACTCTAACGACTCTCCAAAACTATGTGTTTCATTTATAGATTTACTCTCATTGTAAATTGTAAACTCTGTTTCTGAGTTAATTTCAAAAAACAACTTTTGAACTCCCTTGTTGTTTTCATTTTTGAACGAAAGATATTGAACTACGAATGGCTTATTTGTATATATTTCCGAAGTAATTATAGAGCCAATATTTTCATACCTAATATTTAGGTTAAGCTCTTTTACGACTTCTGAAATAAGACGCTTAGACTTTAATATTGCAAGCTCACTGTCGATTTTGCTGGATGATATTCCAGAGAAATAACTAGCGTCAGAGAAAGGTGAGATTCCTCCCAAACCACCACTTGACTGGTCATCCTTGATTAAAATTGAAGCCTTAGATTGGTACGATGGGATGGTATAACGCAAATAAACCTTAGCCGCAACAAGGGTAATAGCTGCCACTAATACGAACCAATACCATTTATGAGTATAGCGTTGTAAAATCTCTTTGAGATTAAAATCTTGTCCTTCATTTTGCGCAGGTGGTGCTTGCATACACTTATCTTGTAATTAAAATTACGGCACTTAAAACAATTGTAACAACCGATAAAACAGCTGGGATATCTGGAATAAAACCTGATTTTTTAACTCCTTTCAGTGAAGGTTCTACATAAACAATATCATTTTGTTTGAGGAAATAATACGGACTACTAAAAAACTCAGTCTTTGTAAAATCGACCTTCGTTACCTTTTGTGATCCATTTTCTTCTCTAATTATGGTTACCGTCTCGCGCTTACCATCTGCAGTGAAATCACCAGCCAAACCAATGGCTTGCGGTATGGTAACTCGTTCGTCTTTAATAACATAAACGCCTGGGTTATTTACTTCGCCAAGGACTGTAACTTTAAAGTTAATAATACGTACATCTACTACAATATCTTTAACAAATTTAGAAAGCTCTGTAGTGAGTGCTGTAATCACTTCGGTTCTAGTATTTCCAACTACAGAAATGGCTCCCAATCCTGGATATTGTATTGTTCCATCAGAGCCAACTAAATATCCTTGTAGTTGATTGTCTGACACCGTATTTTGCATGTCTATTGATCGTCTGTATGGCTTTAAAACTTCTTCATCTAATGCCGAAACAGAGATATATAAAATATCATTTGGTTCAATCTTAGGATCAAAATATTGCGCCGTTTCTGTAGCGTTTAAGTTATCGGCATCTTGGAAGTAAATAATTTCCTTTTTGGTGGCGCAGGAAAAAAAACAGAATGCCAATAGTAAAACGATGATAAAATTTCTCATAATCTGTGCAAATATAGCGTTATTAAAAGAGTCGGACTATATTTTTGTTAGCGCTTTATTTTTTGGCTTATCTAGCCTTTCAAAAGTTGAATTCTGACTTCTAAATTCTGGAACTATCTCCTTTAGCAAAGCAACCACGCTTTCGTCATCACGCTTTGTAGCTGTTCTAATGATTTCTTCAGATTTCGCCTTAATCTCAGAAAATGCAACCGAAGGAACACTCGAAATCATAATCTTAGGATGGTGTGTTGGTAATACCACATTGGTATCGTTTAGTAACTCCTCGTACAGCTTCTCCCCAGGGCGCAGTCCTGTAATTTTTATGTCTATATCTTCATAAGGTTCCAGTCCCGATAAACGAATCATACGTTTGGCTAGATCTATAATTTTAACTGGCTCTCCCATATCAAAAACGTAGATCTCACCTCCTTTTCCCATAGTACCTGCTTGCATTACTAGTTGGCAAGCTTCTGGTATGGTCATAAAATATCTAATGATATCTTTATGCGTTACTGTTACCGGACCTCCTTGCGCAATTTGCTTTTTAAAATGAGGTATTACAGAACCATTAGAACCTAACACATTTCCAAATCTTGTGGTAATAAACTTAGTTGTAGTTTCTGGTTCCTGTTGAAGTGCCTGCACGTACATTTCGGCTGCGCGCTTAGAGGCACCCATTACGTTTGTAGGGTTCACAGCTTTGTCTGTAGAAACCATTACGAAGCGATCAATTTTGTTAGAAACTGATTGAAAACAAAGGTTAATAGTTCCTAATAAATTAACGTAAATAGCTTCATGCGGATTTCTTTCAATAAGCGGAACATGTTTGTATGCCGCAGCATGATATATAATATTAAAATTGTATTTCTTGAACATAAGTTCAAGACGATACATATTACTAATGTCTGCCAGTTCTGTAATAAAATTAAAGTCTGGATAGTTTAGGCGTAAAGACAACTCTAACTCATGCAAGGCAGACTCTGCCTGATCTAAAATCACGACTAAAGCTGGCTTAAAGGTAGCTAATTGCTGTACAATTTCACTACCAATAGAACCCGCGCCACCAGTTACGAGTACTGTTTTACCTTTTAAATCGTTTGCCAACACGGTGTCGTCAAGACGAATTGGACTACGCTCTAATAAATCTTCAATTTCTAAAGGTTTTATCTGGTTACTAATATCTTCCTTCTTTTTCCAGTTTTGAAGGTTGGGTACATTCAGAATCTCTACTCCTGCGTTCAAGCAGCTTTCAACTATTTCATTTTTTTCCCGACCAGAAAACGAATCGCTCATTAATAATACAGCCTCAGCCTCCAACTTATTTAAACTTTCAGAAAGATTAGAAGAAGAAATTACGGGCTTCCCCAATATTTGCACACGTTTTGTACTCGTATTTTGTGTAAGAAAGCCTACCAAGGTATAAGGTAATTCACTTTCAGTAACTATTGCTTTTGCCAAAGAAACGGTAGGATCATCGATACCTATGATGGCAATTTTCTTTTTGCTCTCGCTATGTGCTGCATTTCGCAAAAAAGTATAACTTTCTTTTACTGAAATTCTAAAGAACAACATAAATGTAAACGAAGTGAACATGTAGAGCAACATGAAGGTCGTTAGAAATATTTTTTGGTCTTCTAATGCTGCAAAAATCTCATTTCCTAAAAGGACAATTACCGCGGTTGAAATAGACGTAAACGCAAGTTTAACGATATCTATAAATGTGGAGTGCCTAATAATGCCAGAATAGCTTTTAAACACAAAAAAGAAGGTAAGATTCACCGCCAAAATCACAAGCATTTGCTCAGGTACGGAAAGAACATCATGAAAGGCAATGCGTGTATCGCTCAAAATAAAATAAGAAACAGCTAATGCCAAACCGCATAACAATACATCAATTAACACAACAATCCAACGTGGTAAATACCGTTGGTCTAAGAGCCGTAATTTATTGTCGCCAACAAAGAGTTTACTTAATATTTTGGAAGATTTATTCACAGGGGTATATAGGTTTGTCAAATATACGAAATATCTATACGAAAGGTCTTAAAGCCGTCCTAATTCGTTGTCGTTCAGCATCTGAAAGATTTGAACCTGACGGTAGACACAATCCGTTCTCAAAGAGGGTTTCAGCAAAATTCGTTCCGTAATAAGGAGCATCCTTAAAGATAGGCTGTAAATGCATAGGTTTCCATAATGGTCTGCACTCTATATTGTCTTCTGCCATAGCAAGACGAATATCTTCTGCAGTAAATCCTGCGGTCTCTGGAGTAACGGTGATACAGCTTAACCAGTGATTAGAAAAATAATCTGTAGTTGGCTCTGTAAACACAGACACCCCTTCCTGATTAGAAAAAAGTGATGTGTAGAATTTGTTCATTTCTCTTCGCAATTCTATATGCTTGTCTAACACCTCCATTTGACCACGACCAATTCCCGCACAAATATTGCTAAGCCTGTAGTTATACCCGATGTTAGAATGTTGATAATGGGGTGCGTTATCTCTTGCTTGTGTTGCTAAGAAAATAGCGCGCTCCTTCAACGCATTATCTTTTGTAACTAATGCTCCACCTCCAGAGGTTGTAATAATTTTATTTCCATTAAAGCTTAGAATACCAATTGAGCCAAAGGTTCCACATTTTTGTCCGTTATAGGTGCTTCCTAATGCTTCAGCACTATCTTCTAGAACTGGGATTTCGTAAGTATTGGCAATAGCTAGTATTGCATCTACATTAAAAGGCATGCCGTATAGATGAACAGCGATAATCGCCTTTGGTTTTTTTCCTTTACGAATTCTATCTTTTATTGCCTCCTCTAGATGTTTTGGGCACATATTCCATGTTTCCTGCTCACTATCTACGAACACTGGCGTTGCTCCTTGATATACTATTGGATTTGCAGAGGCGGAAAAAGTAAAACTTTGGCAAATTACTTCATCTCCTTTAGAGACGCCTAACAAGATAAGCCCTAAGTGTATGGCTGCAGTTCCTGAACTTAAGGCTGCAACTTTGTTTTCTCCTCCTAGATAAGACTCTATAGCTGTTTCAAAACCTGTTACATTTGGTCCTAATGGTGCAATCCAATTCTGGTCAAATGCTTCTTTGACATACTTTTGTTCTGTCCCGCCCATATGGGGTGAAGAAAGGTAGATTTTATTATTCATGGTTTGTTTTAATAATTTTTGCAGGATTCCCAACAACTGTAGCCCCACTTGGCACATCTTTAGTTACCACAGCACCAGCGCCAATAGTAGCCCATTTTCCTACGGAAATATTAGGCAAAATTACGCTTCTCGCTCCAACCAATACCCCTTCTCCAATTGTGCATCCTCCAGAGATAGCAGCGCCAATGGCAACATGACAAAATGCTGAAATTTTACTGTTATGGCTTACTGTTGCGTTATTATTTATAATTGAAAAGTCACCAATACTAACATCTGCATCTATCACTGCGTTTGGTAATACCTGAATACCTTTTCCAAATTGAGCCGACGGATAACAAACGGCAGAATCATGAATAAAAATAGGGCAGTTTGTAGTTAAATTTTCAGCAATTATTTTTCGAATCTTATTGTCGCCTATTGCAATTGCAATATGTGTATCTTCAATTTCCTTACCAGTACTCTCATACATAGGTACGTCAAGAATTGTTTTAGCTTTAGGCGTTTTATCTACAACTTTAACAACGCGAAACAACCCTCCAGATCGAATTAACTCAACCAGCGCAAAACAGTGTCCGCCGCCACCTATTACAGTAATATCTTTCATTCTTGTGTGCCTTTAAAAGGTTCTGTAGTTGCTGTTCCTTCAGTGTTTATATCTTTTCTTGCAACTACTTTTAAAAAGGTTAGTACTAAAATTTTCATATCTAGCGCAAAATTAATTCTTTCTACGTAGAAGACATCCATTTCGAACTTTTTTTCCCACGAAATTGCGTTACGTCCATTTACTTGAGCCCATCCCGTAATTCCAGGCTTTACCTCATGTCGTCTACGTTGTTTTTCGGTGTATAGAGGCAGGTATTGAGGTAGTAAGGGTCTAGGACCAACAATGCTCATTTGTCCTAAAATAACATTTAGTAGTTGCGGTATTTCGTCTATTGAAGTTGCGCGTACAAGTTTCCCGATAGGTGTTAATCGAACGGCATCTGGAAGTAATTTACCTTCTGCATCTTTTGCATTAGACATCGTTCTAAATTTGTAAATTGAAAAAATACGTTCTCCTTTTCCTGGTCTACGTTGCACAAAAAACGGATTTCCCTTATTAACAATAGCTAACACTAGCATCGTCATTATAAAGACAGGCAGAAGTAACAAAAACGCAAAGGCAGCTGTTACTATATCTAGGAAAGGTTTTATAAAATTTTTATACACTGTTGTTTTTTCAGTTTTTTTTCAATAGTTCTTTATACTCCTGATGTAATAATTGCCACATATGTTTTCGCTCATAACGTGATACAATTTCTGCTCTAACGTTGCTTTGTAAGGTTTTATATTTCGCCTTATCTGTTAAAACGGTAGTCATGGCATTTTCTAATGGGGTAATTTGTTTTGGTTCTACGATGAAACCATTAACGCTTTCAGAAATAATTTCATTACATCCGTTTATGTTGCTAACTATGGCTGGAAGTCCCATGGCACCTGCTTGCATTACTACATTTGGGAATCCTTCACGGTAACTAGGAAAAACTAAGGCATTGCTAATAGCAAAAAAAGGACGCACATCTGCTTGATATCCCACCGTTATAATTTTTTGATGTGTGTTGATTGTAGTTCTGGTTTCTTCGGAAACAGGATCTAAGTCATCTTCAAACGGCCCTACTAGTAGTAGTGTACAGTTTGGGTGTTTTCGTTGCACCCTAGCAAAGGCTTCTACTAGCTCGTTAATGCCTTTATCCCTAACTATGCGACCTACAAAGACAAACACAAAATCGTCATCAGGAATGTTCAATTCCTTCCGTTTCTGAATATTTTGCGATTCGGTGAATATTTCCGAAGAAAAATAACTTGTGTCTATTCCGTTAGAGCTTCCTTGGCCTAAAACTTTAAGTTTAGTTGGGCTGGTAAAATTTTCTTCAATAATAATTTGGCGTAATCCATTAGAGTTTGGATAAACACCTGTTGCAAAACGATACGTTAGTTTTTCAACGGCATTTAACACAATACGTTTAAATCCGCTTGCCTCTAACAGCGGTAAGCCAGCGACGGTATGCAATCTATTTGGTACTCTGGCAAAATAAGCAGCCATCATCCCAACAATTCCTGCTTTTGGTGTGTGGGTATGTACGATTGCGGGACGTTCTTTTCTTAAAAACGTATAGAGTTTATAAACTGCTTTAAGGTCTTTAATAGGTGTAATTTCTCTTGTTAACGCAATGTGGTGAGTTGCTACGCCCTCGTTAGCGCCATATTTTTCTAGGCGCTCTTTTTCTGCCGCAATACCAGTGACATCAAAAAACTGTTGCATATAACCAAGTTGTCCTTCGAGTAATTTCTCGAGTGACAAGGGTATGGTTGTAATTCGTATTAGTTTTTCTCTAGACATACTTCTTCATACAAGTTGATGTGTGATACGATCATTTCTTCTAACGTAAATTTAGAAACTCTTTTTAGCCCAGTTTTTACAGTTTCAGTATAATAAGACGGATTGGCAAGCAATTTAGTGACTTTATTTGCCAAGTCTATTTCATCTTTATGCTGAAACAATACACCGGCACCGTGTACCAAGTTTTTAAGTCCAGTAACATTTGATGCTACCAAAGGGGTTCCTGAAGCCATAGCTTCTAAACTAGACAGTGAAAGACCTTCATGGTTAGAGGATAAAACAGCTACATCTGCCATGCTTAATAATGATGCTACATCTGTTCGTACTCCTAAAAATTGTACTTTATCTTTTAAGTCTAATGTTTCTACCAACTCTTCCATCTTTGGTTTTGTATATCCTTCGCCTACTAGCAATAGCACAACAGGACCTTGAATGTACGAAACACTTCTAATGAGGGTGTCTTGGTCTTTTTGATGCGTAAAACGCGCAACATGAATAATTATTTTTGTGTCGTTTGAAATCCCAAAATCAGTCCTCTTCGATTTTAAAGTATTCGCAAAGAAATCTATAGCAACCCCATTGTTTATGGTTCTGAATTGAACTTGAGTTTTACCAAGATGCTTTTTTAATAAGAGTTTTACCTCTGTAGAAATTGTAACAATGTACTCGTATCTGCGGTAAACGAACCGATCGAATAATTTAAAAATGGTATTATTTCGCCTTTTGTTAGAGGTACTATGTTCTGTGTACAATAATTTTATTCTCGAAAAAGAGACTAGTTTAGCAAAGACCACAAAATACAAGGCAGGAAAAAGATGGACATGAGCAATATCATACTTTCTCAAAAACGGTATGATTTTGATAATGAGTAACGGATTGTATACGCTTCCTTTAGTAAGTGTATATATGTTAAAATCATTATGCTCTTGAAGGGCTTTTAGAAAAGGCTGACTTGTCCCATTTAATAACAATAAATCTGTTGTAACTCCGCTTTTATTAAGTGCTGGAATAGCATCATGCAGTAATTTTTCCGCGCCGCCAGTAGCCATACTATTTATAATGTGCAGAACTTTCATAAATCAATTTGTGGGCGTAACTTGATTAGATGTTTTTACCTCTGTATGATATGAAAAGGTCCAAAGACAGATAAATAATAATGCTGGAATAAACATGTTTTTTTGACGCAACATAATTCCAAGGTTACCCAGAATTAATGAGAATGTAAGTGCTCCAAGTAAAAAGAAGATGATGAGCGCTTTTACAAATGAATTGCTTTTTTTTAGGTAACGCCACGGATTGGTTAATAGTAGCTTAACACTAAGAATAATAAGAATTAAGTTTTCTAAAGAAGCTAGCAGCCCGAAAGCACTTAGGCCATCTATAAATAATGGTCTATATAAAAAAGTGAACACTTTCAATGGGTATGAATAGCTTGAGATATCTACGCTAGACCCAGTATGGTCTCGACTAAGCTTTGTTACCTTATCTTCAGAATAACTCATAATAGTATCTATGTCGAAACTATCAATCCGTAGATAAGCAACTAAACTATCAAAAATTAAAGCAAACCCAGCAACTATAATTGCCATTATGAAAAGCTTTTTGTACAATTTTAAGTTGGCGTCTAATAGCAGCGCAACACCAAAGGCTGCAATTAAATAGGCTGCAATATGCGGTCTAACCAAGTATGCTAATCCTAGAGATAATAAAATTTTCCAAATATGTTGTTTTGGACTTTTAATAGCATAAAATAGTAATGCAATACAAAAAAACAGGAGGGTATCTTTCCCAACGTTAGAGGACCAGAAATGCAAATTTGGCAGAAATAATATAGTAGGAAATAATGGGATTTTGAAAATATAAGTATTGTATTTAATACGTTCCTTAAAGACGATGTACAGATAGACAAAGCCAAAATATCCAATGAGTGCATAAAAAATTGAGCCTGTAAAAAAAGTGAGGTCCATCACTCCACTTGGTAAGTAATTTAGGGCGTACATAAAATACGTTCCAAAGCCCAATTCTATATAATCAATAATTCCAATATCTAGATTTTCTTTAACGGTAAACCAGTAATTTTTAGCATCTCCTCCCGCCTGATTTACGTAAAAATAAAAGAGCACTGCAAACAATAAATGGTACATCCATAAATAATTTAGGATCTTCTTATCATAAGATGAAAAAGTACCTTTAAAGAAGTTCTTAAACTGAAACCCCAATAGAATAAGTATAATTATGATGCCAATGTCTAGCATTTAAATAATCTCTTTATGATAGTTTATAAACTTCTAAATGTTGTTTTACTGACGCAGCAATATCAAAATCTAAAATTAGACTATTTTGCTTCGATTCTATTGTCTTTGTTAGTCCTTCATTAGTTTCAATAGCTACTATTCTGTTGGCTAATTGTTGATGATTTCCAACTGTAAACAGGTTTTCTTTAACTCGTATAACCTCATTTAAGCCACTAACATCTGTGCCTAATGCTATAAGCCCTGACGCCATATATTCTAACGCTACGATGCCGAAACCCTCCCAATTTGACGATAATATACCGTATTTACAATGTTTTAAGATGGAAATTACATCTTTTTGAATACCTAAAAAGAAAACACGCTGTGTTAATTTCAATTTGGCTACTTGTTCTTCCACGAACACTCGCTTAGGACCGTCACCTATCAATAATAATAGATACTGCTCTGGCAATACAGAGATGGTCTTTACCAATGTTTCTTGATCTTTTTGTTCAGAAAAACTACCAACCATAACAAGTGGCACACTATTCGATACATCTGGAAGCATTGTTTTTTTCTTTGATATTCCAGCGATTTTTTCAAGGTCAACGAAATTAGTAATGATCTTTGTGTTTGTTGCTATCCCTATCCAATTTTGAAGTGATTTTTCAACTCCTTTACTAATACATATAATGGTATTGTACCTAGCGTACACCCACTTTTCTAATAGCCAAAAAAACCATTTTCGACGCTTATTATGTGTGTTATGCTCTGTGTAAATAAATTTTTTTCTTCTGCGGAAAAGCGAAAGGAATGCTACTATATAAAATGTAGGAAAAAGATGGGCATGTATTACATCATGCTGCTTTATTAGCTTGGATAGTACTCTCAATTTTTTTATGCTGAAAAACCCTCCTTCAGCAACAGAATAAAAATGCACATTGCCCCCCAAATTCTCTCGAAATATATCTTGAGAATTTTGAAATGTAAATAGGCTTACTTCACACGTTTCAGAAAGTGCAGATGTTAGCTCAGAAACTAACTTCTCTGCTCCTCCAGCTGCTAAAGAATTTATGACGTGAAGCACTTTCATATTAAATTTATTTTAAAGCAGCCAAAAATTTAGCAACATTGAGCGAATAACTATAAGGTTCAATAGTCTTTAATGCCTTATAAGCTTTCTGTTTTGCAAGCGTTTTATCGTGAATGATTGCCAACAGTTGTGATTCTAATTCGGTCACATTGTATTGTTCAGCTAAATATGCATTGTCTGTGTTTAAATACTGATCAAAAATTCTATTATTCCAAGCTAAAATAATTCTACCTGCCGCCATTTGTTCCATCATGGCATTTGAGGTTCCTCCACCCCCGCCCGTTTCAGAAGCATAGGTCAAAGCGACACATACATCGATTTTCTCCATAAATTTAGGCAAATCGTTATTAGGTATCATATTATGATTAACAACATATCCTTTTTGCACTAAACTATCAACTTGCTCCGCATAGCTGTCGTTATTGCCCACAATATGAAATGTAAATTGTTTTGCTCTACTCCCTGTTTTTACTTTTTCTATTAGTGATAAGTAATCTTCAATTCCTTTCACCTGACTCAGCCTTCCAACATAAGCAATGTGAATGGTGTCTTTAAGAGGTATTTCAGGCAGCGCCCAGCGAGCCATAGCTACACCATTCTTAACTACCTTTACCTTGATACCATGAGAAGCATAGAAATTCTTAATGTCATCTCCATTACCTAAAACCACATGGGCTTTTTTAAGCATGCTGATTTCGTATTTTAAGAATAAACTGCGAATAGGTTTTGGAATTCTATAAGCCTTTTCATGAGAAAAAATACTTCGCAACCAAACTATCTTTTTTACATTGTTATAACGTTTCAGCTTTAATACCATCCATAGTTCTAAAATGCCCATTGCCATAACATGGTTTGGAACATGATTACTAAGTCTCACAAATTTTTTGAACTCCTTAAACATCGCAAATACTGTAGGGAGTTTCGACTTTTCCTTTTCTAAAAGAATTGGAAATATCTGTTGCCGACCTTCAATTTTAGGGTCTAATTGCTGAATCGCTTCTGTAAAATTCTCTTGATCTGGTCTTTTAAACCCAAACAATCGTATTGTATTAAAATACTTGAGTTTAGCAAGTTCTGGAAGGAAGTTATAAAGCCAAGTTTCTCTACCACCAGCATCCCGGTTAAAAGTAGAAAGCATAACAATATCTAATGTAGGTTGATTTTCCATATGTAGTGTAAAACTTCTAATAGAGCGCAGAACGTCCCCTCAAAATCTAGGTAATTTAATAACCAACAGTCTAAGAATTAATTGTCTTAATTAACTTAGCAGGTACTCCTCCAACAATTGTACCTTCCGTTAGAATAGATTTTGTAACAACAGCACCTGCTGCAATAATTGTATTTGATGCAATAGTAACACCTGCCAAAATCGTAACATTGGCCCCTACCCAAATATTATCATGCAACCTAACGGGTTCGAGAACTATTGGTTGTTTTTTTATAGGTAGATTTGGGTCTGAAAATGAATGTTCTGTTGTAATTACAGAGGTATTATGACCAATTGAAACCATATTTCCAATGGTTAAACCTCCTTCTGCTGAAATGAAACACCCATGATTAATAGAAACATCGTCTCCTATAGTAAGTTTGTTAAACCCATGTAAAATTACGTTAGAGCGAATTAGTAGTTTATTGCTTTTTTGCTGAAGTAGTTTTTTTACAATCGCAGCACGCCATCCATCTACGAACGGGAAATCCCATCCTTTTATAAATAAATAGCTACCGTAATATATTTTCTCCTTCAACTTCATTTACTACCCAAAAACCTTATTATACCAATTAAATGTTTGTTGAAGCCCCTTGTCAAAATCTAAATATTGAAATTCGAAGCCTAAGTCCTCAATCTTCTTATGACTCACTTCAAAGTCTTTTATATCGCCAGGTTTCCAATCCTCGTACTTAATTTTAGAGTCTGTGCCTGCCATTTTGGTTATCTTATCTGCAATTTCTTGTATAGAAACTTTCAGTCCAGAAGCACAATTATATGCTTCTCCTTTAGCTCCTTTTTTGGCTACGAGTTTATTAATATTAACCACATCCTTTACGTAGGTAAATGAACGAATTTGTGTACCGTCACCAAAAATAGTAAGGTCGTCTCCTTTAATAGCTTGTTTACAGAAGATACCCATCACGCCACCGTAGTCTCCAGAATCTTGTTTTGGTCCGTATACGTGATAATATCTCAATATCGAGGTGTCCATTCCGTACAAATGTGCAAAAGCACGCACATATTTCTCCCCAGCTAATTTACTTACACCATAATACGATGTAGGATTCAACGGGTGATTTTCATCTGTTGGAAAATACTGTGCAATTCCATAAACAGAACCCGTAGAAACATGTACAAATTTTTTAACTCCCGTATCACGTGCAAGTTCAAGTAGATTAAATGTTCCCGCTGCGTTTACTTCCAAATCTCTTAACGGATCTTTCAAACAGATTGTCATTTTAGAACATGCTTGATGAAAAACTACATCTATATCTCCAAAATGTTGAGACAGGTTGTATTTTTTAGTGATATCACATTCAACTATGGTGAGTTTATCACCGTATTTTTCCTTAACGTCGTGTAAATTTCGTTCCTTACCAGCGCTATAATCGTCTATGCTCACGACATCAAGCCCATCTTCTAGTAGTGATTCAACAAGATTGCTACCAACAAATCCTGCGCCACCAGTAACCAATGCCTTTTTATAAATTCCGTTTAGTGAATATGCTTTTTCGCTCATTTTATATACTTATTTCTCTATTTCTACTATCTTGAAAATGGATGTTTTACCAATTTTTTATTCGCAAATGGATGGTAATCACCTTTTAAACCAATGGGGTCTGTATTTCTAATGTCGTAAACAGTTTGTACAGCTTGTCTTGCTTCATCAATTCCAAAACCGTTTCCTTTTAAAATTTCTTGATAACTGATGGTGTGTAAATCTGTAAAACCACCACTAAACTCCAGTTCTTCTCCTTCTACAGTGATTGACCTAAATGTTCGCTGACCTTTTTCTGAAACTTCCTGCGGCAGCACATCTTCGTTTATAGATAAGAACCAACGTACTCTTGCTCGTTCTAACTCTAAATAACCTGAAGCTCTATCATGTGTGTGTACATGAACAATATTTTCTTTCACACCGCCAAATATCCACCCTAACATATCATAAAAGTGTACGCCAATATTGGTAGCGATTCCTCCAGATTTATTAAGTGCTCCTTTCCATGATGTGTAGTACCAATTTCCTCGCGAAGTAAGGTATGTTAGGTCTACATCGTAAATTTTATCTTTAGGACCATTTTCTACTTTCTTTTTTAAAGCAATAATACTTGGATGTAGACGAAGTTGAAGAATGTTCCAAACCCGTTGCCCTGTTGTTTTCTCAACTTCTTTAAGCGCATCTAAATTCCATGGATTCATTACTAATGGCTTTTCGCAAATAGCATCTGCTCCTTCTCGTAAACCAAAACGAATGTGAGAATCATGTAAGTAATTTGGAGTACAAATACTAACATAATCTAAGAACATTTTTTCCTCAAATTGTAATTTCGAAATATGCCTATCAAATCTTTCAAATTCAACAAAAAAATCGGCATTCGGAAAATAGCTGTCAATCACGCCTACACTATCATTTGGGTCAAAAGCGGCTAACAGATTGTTTCCAGTTTCTTTTACGGCTTTCATGTGCCTAGGAGCAATGTACCCAGCAGCTCCAATTAAAGCAAAGTTTTTCATTTTTTATTTATTCTATTCTAGAAACACTATTGTTTTCTAGTTTATATTTTTGATGAGATTCTGGACATTCAGCTATAGTATCGCTGCCAAATTCAAGCCTGTGACCATATTCGCTAACCCAACCAATTTGTTTTGACGGATTACCAACGACCAGTGCATAGGCCTTAATTTCTTTAGTTACTACAGCGCCTGCTCCTACAAAAGCATATGCTCCAATGTTATTTCCACAAACTATCGTAGCATTGGCTCCTATAGAGGCACCTTTCCTAACGATAGTTTCAGAATATTGATTTCGTCTGTTTACTGCGCTACGCGGATTTATAACATTGGTAAAAACCATAGATGGACCAAGAAATACGTCATCTTCACAAATAACTCCTGTATATATAGACACATTATTTTGAACCTTAACGTTGTTGCCCAATATCACATTAGGTGAAATTACTACGTTTTGTCCAAGATTACAGTTTTCTCCAAGCGTACAAGTACTCATTAGGTGAGAAAAATGCCAAATTTTTGTGCCCGCACCAATGATACATTCTTCATCTATCACGGCCGTAGGATGTGCAAAATAGCTCAATTATTTTCTTTTAAAAAGTTGGGTGCAAAGGTATCACTTTTGTAGGGTTTTTAGTGCACTTTATAAAAGATTGGTACTAGTATTAGTATAAATTTAAAGTGAATATTATATTGAATTTGTATTTATGACCACTTGAACTCTTTTCAAGGTAACAATACCAGTAATAAATAGAGTTATTCAGAAACCTTTAAAGAGATCATTTTCTTGTAAAATTTATAAACACAAAATAGCAATAGAACTAGACCTATAAGAGACACGAGGCTTCTAAGAATAATTAATTGCGTATAAATAGCATTGTATGCTAACAGACCAACAAGACCTACAACC